>JAKBCB010000349.1 GCA_021808185.1 Pseudomonadota bacterium | reverse complement strand
ACCTCGGAACGACGGCGCCCGCTTTTCGAGAAATGCCGAAATTCCCTCTTGTTTGTCGGCGGTCCCGTAGATGGTGGTGACCAAAAACGTCTCGAGCTCGAGTCCCGAGTCAAGGTCCATCTGCAGCCCACGATAGACCGCACGCTTGACGAAGGCGAGGCTGAGCGGCGCGCGCTGGGCATAGGTGACCGCCCACTCCTTCGCGGCGGCGAGGGCGCCCCCCGTGGGCACCAGACGATTCACCAGGCCGATACGGTGCGCTTCCTCGGCCGGGATCGGATCCGCCGAGAACAGCATCTCCAACGCCCGGGCGGGGCCAATCACGCGCGGCAGACGCTGGGTGCCGCCGGCACCCGCAACGGTGCCGATCCGCGAGCTGGTAATCGCAAAGCTCGCACCTGCACCTGCGACGCGAAGATCGCAGGCCAGAGCCAATTCGCAGCCACCGGTAATGCAGAAGCCTTCGATCGCTGCGATCACGGGTTTGCCTAGGCATTCGAGCCCGCGGGTCAACCGGTGCCAAGCCCCGAAATATTTGGTGCCCTGCTCGCCGGTGCGAACCTCCCGCGCCTCGTTCAGGTCCGCGCCGGCGGAGAAGAACCCAGACCCGCCCGTTAGTACGATCGCGCCAACCGTCGGGTCGCTCTCGACCGACCGTGCCGCGCCGAGGATCTCGTCCATCATCAGAAGGCTGACCGCGTTGCGCCGGTTCCGGCGGTTAAGGGTGATGACGCAGCTTGGCCCGTCTCGCTCTACCAGGATGGTCTCGTAGTCCATGCTTCCCTCCCAGGTGTTGTGCAGAACGGTTCACTCATGGCCCCGTGCGAAGCGTGGTTTGCGCCTTTCCTTGAATGCCGCCGACGCCTCCCTGGCCTCATCAGTCGCGTAATACAGGGCCACCGCCTGGAACCCGAGATGCGACTGGCCGCGGATCCCTACGCTATCAGCGTTGAAGGAGGCCTTGGCGATCGCCATCGCGGTCGGACTGCGCTGAGTGAGCTCCGCGCACCAGCGATCGACCTCGGCATCCAGTTCCCGGTCCGGGACAACCTTGTTGACCAGACCCATCGCGAGCGCTTCGTGCGCCGTGTAGCGCCGACACGAGTACCAGATCTCGCGCGCTTTCTTTTCGCCCACGATCCGCGCCAAATATGCGGTACCGAAGCCGGGATCGACCGAACCGACCCGTGGTCCCACCTGGCCAAAGACCGCACTCTCGCCGGCAATCGTAAGATCGCAGATCGTGGCGATGACATTGCCGCCGCCGATCGCGAAGCCGCGCACCTTGGCGATCACCGGCTTGGGCGCGGCCCGGATGGCGTCGTGGATCTGCTCCACGGGTACGCCGATGATACCGTTCCCGCGCCGCTCGGACTTCGCATCACCGGTGTCGCCGCCGACGCAGAAAGCGCGCGTGCCCGCGCCGGTCAGGACGATCGCGCCTATGTCCCGGTTCCATGCGGCACGGTGCAGCGCCTCGATGATGTCCTCGTATGTCCCCATTCGCAGCGCGTTCATCCGGTCCGGACGATTAATCGTGACCGTTGCAACCCCGTTGCGCTCGTCGTAGAGAATGTCCTTGAACGTCATGCTCGCCCTCATCCGATCATGGTGTAGCCACCGTTCACGCTCAGCACCTGGCCGGTGATATGGCGCGCGGCGTCCGAGGCAAGGAACAGCACGGCGTTGCTCACGTCCTCCGGCGTACCGATCCGCTTCAGGGGATAGGCGCGGCGGGTCTTCTCCTCGCGTTCCTGGACCGCCTGTTCGCCGATCCGCTCCGCCATCTTGCGCAACAGCGCCTGGCGCAGCGGCGTGTCGGTTGCCGCCGGCGAGACGGCGTTGACGTTGATGTTATGGCGACCGACCTCGCGCGCCATCGACTTGGTGAAGGCCAGCACGCCGCCCTTCGCCGCTGAATAGTTGGCCTCACGCTCCTGCCCGCCGCGCGCGGCGTCGCTGACGATATTGACCACCTTGCCCCACCGTCGCCCGATCATGCCGGGCAGAACGGCGCGCATGCAGTTAAGTGTGCCGTGCAGGATCACCCTGATCTCGCGCTCGCAGTCTTCCGGCCTGGTCTCCAGGAAGGGAGCGCTCGCGAGCAGGACGGCCGCATTGTTTACCAGGATGTCAGGGGACAGTCCCTGGTCCGCGAGCGAGGCCACCGCTGCGTTGACCGCATCCAGACTGCCGATATCGCAGATCGCCGGCATGGCACGTCCGCCGGCCTGGCCGATCAGCGCGATCGTTCCGGCCACCCGCTCCTCGGTGATGTCGTTGACCACGACGGCCGCGCCTTCCCGAGCGAAGGCACAGGCGATGGTCTGCCCGATACCGCTGCCGGAGCCGGTGACCAGCGCAGTCTTGCCCGCAAGCATCATGTCCATGTCGGGAGCCTCTGAACAATTGCCCGAATTGCTGGCAGCGAGGAGCCGCCGCCAAAACCCCGCGCGAGATCGAATAGCTCCCCTGTGCGGTTGTTCAAATGCGGTGCAACCAGTGCCTCGAATTTTTGGCGCATGTCGTCCCACGACATGGGATTGCCAGGATGACCCTTCGCGTTCGGGACGAAAGCGGTCAAAGGCGCATCGCGATCGGTCCAGATCTCCAGCGCCGCGGAGACGAAGCTCATGGCCGGATCGGCGTTGACGGTCACTTTTTCCGCAAGCGCCGCGATTACGGGATCAGTGTGCCAGGGATCACGAAAATCGGCCGCACTCGCGTCGTGCCCATGCAGCGCGAGGGCAATACAGTACCTCAGGTCGAACTTCGCTTTGAGCGCGGTATCCGGATGAGCATCCGTCCGTCCCGTGACCTGCGCTGCGAGGGCGCCGACATTCGCGCGAACGGCACGTATCGACAGGGGGCTGGCGCCATCCGCCAGAGCCCGCCGTGCCGCGTCCAACGACGGATGGATCAGGTGGCAGGCGGCGTAGGGTTTGAAACTGTTGTCGCGAATGCGCCAGCCTGAAAAGTCGGGCGCGGCGATTTGGAGGCTACGGTCCTGGATCACCGCGTTGTCTAGCCCGCCGCCGGGTTCCAGGAGCGTGGTCGCGCCCACCATGCCGTGCCCGGCGAGCTGCGCCGCCATGACCCCATCCGACCCTGCCTTGCCGGCATGGAACGGTTTGGCCATGGTCCCGAACGACCCCGTGAGGCCGCTGGTCTGTGTGGCCGCAAGCGCCAGCGCATGCAACGCGTGTTGCCTGTCCAGCCGCAGAAGCGCGGCGCTTGCCGCGGCGGCGCCGAGGCGACCGAACACGCCGGTTCCATGCCAACCGCGCGCGGTCACGGCCTGACCTAGGCCGCGGCCAATGCACGCGGCAACCTCGAAGCCGGTCACGAAGGCTGCGAGCATGTCGGGCTCGCCGGCACCGGCTTCCTCGCCAAGCGCAAGCGTTGCAGCCCAGACTGGTGCGCTGGTGTGGGTGACCGCTTCCGTATAGGTATCGTCGAAATCGAGACAATGGGCGAGCGTGCCGTTCGCCAGGGCCGCCAGCGGTGCCGCTGCGGTGCCGCCGAACAGCACGGTGGCCTTCCCGGCGCAGTGCCAGTCGGCGATCGTCCTGCGCACGACGCGCCCCGCCGCCTCGGCGCCGGCGCCGATCGCCACGCCGAGCCAGTCCGCCAGGCACAGGCGGGCGGCATCCAGGATGTCCGGCGGGAAGCTTCGCGCGGCGGTTCCGGCAACATATGCGGCGATGGCGCGGCCGTTTTCCCCGAGCATGACAGCGCCTCCCTAGACCAGACCATCGTCATGAAACTTCGCAATTTCGCCCGCCGAGTAGCCGAGTTCGGCGAGCAGCCGATCGGTGTGCTCACCGAGATCGGGCGCGGGCGTGTGCTCTGCCCTTGCCAATCCGGCACGGGCCAGCGGGTTCACGAGGTGCGGCACCTTACCCTCGACTGGGTGATCGATCACGTTGATCAGGCCGCGCGCCGCGACGTGCGGCAGCGCCATGGCTTCATCGGGCGTGCAGATCGGACAGATCGCAATGCCCGTCGCCTCCAGATGGTGCATAAGATCGTCCCAGTCGTGCGCTGCGCAGAACTCGGTCAACGCCTGCCGGTACCTTGCCTGGTGCGGCCCATGCGCGCTCAGCCGGTCGGCCAGCGACTCCTCCTCGGGAACCAGGTCCTCACGGCCGATACTGGCGCAGAACGCGCGCCACGAACGGGTCTCCAGCAGCGACACCGCCACCGGCTTTCCATCTTTGCTGAGGTAGGTGTCGTAGCGTGGATTGGCGCCGAATGATTCGATTTTCGGTAGACCACTGTGCCCCGCACTGCGCGCCATCGACGAGCTGAACGGGATGATGCACATGTTGAAAAGCGCCTCGAACATGCCGAGATCTATCTCACAGCCTGTACCGGTGCGGGCGCGCTGCGCCAGCGCCGCCTGGATTCCGATCACCGCGAACAGCGCGCCAGCGAAGTCGGCTGCCAGGAAGCCGGGCGGCGCGGGCGGATTCCAGCGCTCGAGAGCGGTGCCCATGAGCCCGGTCAGGCCTTGGATGACCAGATCGTGCCCGGCGATGTTTGAAAGCGGGCCGGTCTGGCCGAAGCCCGTAATCGAGCAATAA
>JAKBCB010000348.1 GCA_021808185.1 Pseudomonadota bacterium | reverse complement strand
GTGTGGGCCGTGCTGCTGCTGACGCTGGGCTACGGCGCCATCGGCTTCGTCGATGACTACATCAAGCTGTCCAAGGCGAGTTTTCGCGGCCTGTCCGGGCGCGGCAAGCTGATCGTGCAGGCGGCGTTCGGGCTTGGCGCCACGATCTGGATCGTCTCGCTGACGCACGGGCCGCTCGGCACGGCGCTGGCGGTGCCGGTGTTCAAGGAAGTGGCGATCCCGCTCGGCATCGCCTTCCCGCTGTTCGGGATGCTGGTGATGATCGGCAGTTCCAACGCGGTGAACCTGACCGACGGGCTGGACGGGCTGGCCATCGTGCCAACCATCATCTGTGCCGCCGTGTTCGCGCTGATCGCGTATCTGGTCGGCAACAAGCTGTTCGCGGACTACCTGCAACTGACGCATGTGCCCGGCGTGGGCGAGCTGGCGGTGCTGTGCTCGGCGCTGATCGGCGCGGGCATGGGGTTCCTGTGGTTCAACGCGCCCCCCGCCGCCGTGTTCATGGGCGACACCGGCAGCCTCGCCCTTGGCGGCGCGCTGGGCGCCATCGCGGTCGCGGTGAAGCACGAGATCGTGCTGGCCATCGTCGGCGGCCTGTTCGTGGTCGAAACGGTCAGCGTGATCGTCCAGGTGTTCTGGTACAAGCGCACCGGCCGGCGCGTGTTCCTGATGGCGCCGCTGCACCACCATTTCGAGAAGAAGGGCTGGAAGGAACCGACCATCGTGATCCGGTTCTGGATCATCTCGATGATTCTGGCCCTGGTCGGCCTGGCGACGCTGAAGATCCGATGAGCTTCTCCCCCACCACTTTCGCGGGCGAGCGGTTCGCCGTCGTGGGCCTCGGCAAGAACGGGCTTCCGGCGGCGCTGGCCTTGCGCGCGATGGGGGCGGATGTCGTCGTGTGGGACGATTCCGCGGACGCGCGGGCGCAGGCCGAAGCAGCCGGGGTGAGCGTGGCCGAGCCCGCGATGGCGGGCCTGACCGCGCTGGTGCTGTCGCCCGGCATCCCGCACACGCTGCCCAAGCCGCACCGGCTGGCGGCGGCGGCGCGGGCGGCGGGCGTGCCGATCCTGAGCGATGCCGAGTTGCTGTATCGCGCGGTGCGCAACAATGGCTCGCGCGCGCGCTTCGCGGGCATCACCGGAACCAACGGCAAGTCCACCACCACCGCCCTGCTCGCGCACATCCTGGCCGAAGCCGGCTGGCCGGTGGCGGCGGGCGGCAATCTCGGCACGGCGGCGCTGGCGCTGCCGATGCTGCCGGACAGCGGCGTGTACGTGCTGGAGATGTCGTCGTACATGTTGGAACGACTCGCCACGCTGCGGTTCGATGCGGCGGTGATGCTGAATCTGAGCGCGGATCATCTGGACCGCCACGGCGACATGGCGGGCTATTCGGCGGCGAAGTATTGCATCTTCGACCGCCAGCTTGCCGGCGATACGGTGGCGATCGGGGTGGACGATGAGCTTTCGCGGGGCATGGCGGCGCGCCTGCGCGGCCGGCCTGGACGCGTGGTGACGATCTCGGCCGAGGCCGGCGCGGATGTCCGCGCGCCGCACGGCGTGTTGCGCGATCCGGTTGGCCCGATCTGCGATCTGGGCGAGGCGCGCGCGCTGCCCGGCGCGCACAACTGGCAGAACGCGGCCGCCGCCGCCGCGCTGGCGCTGGGCCTGGGTGTTCCGCGCGAGGCCATCGCGCGTGGCATGAAAACCTATCCCGGGCTAGCGCACCGGCTGGAACGGGTGGGCGTCATCGACGGGATCGCCTTCGTCAACGACAGCAAGGCCACCAACGCCGATTCCACCGCCCGCGCGCTCGCCTGCTACGACCGCGTGGTGTGGATCGCCGGCGGCATGGCCAAGGCCGGCGGCATCGAGCCGCTGGCGCCGTTTTTCCCCCGCATCGCGCACGCCTTCCTGATCGGCCGCGACGCGCCCGCGCTGGCCGAGACGCTGCGGCGGCACGGGGTCGCGTTCTCCGAGGTCGGCACGCTGGAGCGCGCGACGCAAGCCGCCTTCACCGCCGCCCGCGCCGGGGCGACGAACACCGTGCTGCTCTCCCCCGCCTGCGCGAGCTGGGACCAGTTCACCGGGTTCGACCAGCGCGGCGACATGTTCCGCGCGCAGGTGCGGGCCATGGGCGCCGCCGATGCGATGAAGGGAGCCGCCTGATGCCCGTGCTCTCGCGCGCCGATACCTCCGTCATCGGCCGGTGGTGGTGGACGGTGGATCGCTGGACGCTGCTGGCCGTGGCGATGCTGATCGGCTTCGGCTACGTGATGATGCTCGCCGCCTCGCCCGCCGTCGCCGAGCGCATCGGGCAGGCGCGCGATGTGTTCATCCTCAAGCAGATCGTCTTTCTCGCCGTCGCCGGCCTGATCGTGGTCGGCGTCAGCCTGCTTTCCCCGCGCGGGGTGCGGCGCGTGGCGCTGGGCGGCTGCGCGCTGGCGTTGGCGCTGACGGCGCTGACGCTGGTGGCCGGCGTGCAGATCAAGGGCGCCACGCGCTGGATCGCGCTGCCGGGGATGTCGCTGCAACCGAGCGAGTTCCTGAAACCCTGCTTCGCCGTGGCGGCCGCGTGGCTGATCGCCGAGGGCAAGCGTACCAAGGGGTTCCCCGGCGCGACCATCGCCTGCGGCGTGTTCGTGCTGATCGCGCTGCTGCTGAAATCGCAGCCGGATATCGGCATGTTGGCCGTCGTCACCGGCGTGTTCTTCGTGCAGTTGTTCGTGGGCGGCCTGAACATCGTCGTTACCGGCATTCTCGCCGCGCTGATGGGCGGGGCCGGCGTCTCGGCGTATTTCCTGTTCGCGCACGTGCAAAGCCGCGTGCAGCGGTTTCTGCACCCGGACGTGGGCGACAACTATCAGGTCAACCGCGCGCTGGAGGCATTCGGCAGCGGCGGGCTGCTGGGGCGCGGCCCGGGCGAGGGGCATGTCAAGGACGTGCTGCCGGATGCGCACGCGGACTTCGTGTTCGCCGTCGCCGGCGAGGAATTCGGCCTGATACTGTGTCTGATCATCCTCGCCGTGTTCGCCTTCATCGTGCTGCGCGGCCTGCTCCGCCTGCTCGGCGAGAACGACATGTTCGTCGTCCTCGGCGCCACCGGGCTGGTGACGAGTTTCGGGTTGCAGGCGTTCGTGAACATGGCCTCCGCGCTGCACCTGATCCCGACCAAGGGCATGACGCTGCCGTTCATTTCCTATGGCGGTTCCTCGGCCATGGCGGTCGCCTTCGGCATCGGGCTGCTGCTGGCGCTGACCCGCCGGCGCATGCCGGGAGAGCCCGCATGAGAGGTCCGGCCGTGCGCCCCATCGTGATCGCCGCCGGCGGCACCGGTGGGCATTTCTTCCCCGCCGAGGCGCTGGCGGCGGTGCTGCTGGCGCGCGGGCATCGCGTCGTGCTGATGACGGATGGCCGTTCCGGCGGGCTTGCCTCCCCCACGTTCTCGGCGTGCGAGACGTTCGTGCTGCGCGGGGCCGGAATCGCCGGGCGCGGCCCCGGGCGCGCGGTTCTGGCGGCGGCCGCGCTCGCGGCGGGGACATTGCAGGCGCGCGCGGCGTTGGCGCGATTGAACGCGGCGGCGCTGGTGGGCTTCGGCGGCTATCCGTCCGTCGCGCCGGTGCTGGCCACGCGGCTTCTGCGCGCGCGGCCCCGGGTCCTGCTGCACGAACAGAACGCCGTGCTCGGCCGCGCCAACCGCGCGCTGTCCCGCTTCTGCGACGCGGTGGCCTTGAACTTCGCCGACACGGCGCGGCTGCCGGCGGGCGTGCGGACCGAGGTCGTGGGCAACCCGGTACGGCCCGCCATCGTGGCGGCACCCTACGAGGCGCCGGCCGAGACCTTCCGCCTGCTGGTGCTGGGCGGATCGCTCGGCGCGCGCGTCTTTTCCGACGTAGTACCGCAAGCCCTCGCGGCGTTGCCGGAGACGCTGCGCGCACGGCTGCGGGTGACGCAGCAATGCCGGCCCGAGGATCTCGACCGGGTGCGCGCGGCCTATACGGCGGCAGGCATTCCGGCGGATCTGGCGCCGTTCTTCGGCGATGTCGCGGGCCTGCTGCGCGCGGCGCATCTGGTGATCGCGCGCGCCGGCGCGTCCACGGTCGCCGAACTCGGCGTGGTCGGGCGGCCTGCGATCCTCGTGCCGCTGCCGAGCGCCATCGATGACCACCAGACGGCGAACGCGCGCGCGCTGGCGCAGGCCGGCGGCGCCTGGATGCTGCCCCAGGCGGCGCTGACCCCGGCCGCGCTTACCGAGACATTGCAGCGCCTGCTGGCCGATCCTGCCGCCCTGGTCAACGCCGCCGCGCGGGCCGCCACGCAGGGGCGCGCGGACGCGGCGGCGCGGCTGGCCGATCTGGTCGAAGCCAGCATCCTCGAAACATCCGGGCGGGAGCGCGCCGCATGAGGGCCCTGCCGCTATCCATCGGCACCATTCACTTCGTCGGCATCGGCGGCATCGGCATGTCCGGCATCGCCGAGGTGCTGCATGTGCTCGGCTATTCCGTGCAGGGCAGCGACATTTCCGAAAGTGCCAATGTCCGCCGCCTGCGCGAGGCCGGCATTCCCGTCGCGGTCGGGCACGAC
>JAKBCB010000347.1 GCA_021808185.1 Pseudomonadota bacterium | reverse complement strand
AGGGTGCCGCGCTGGGCTTCGTGTTCATTCCGTTGCAGGTGGTGGCCTTCGCCACCCTGCCGCCCGCCCTGCGCACGGACGGCGCCTCGCTCCTGAGCCTGTTCCGCAACGTCGGCAGCGCCATCGGGGTGTCGATCACCTCCTCCATGCTCGTGCACAACGTGCAGGTGCTGCACAGCGAACTCGGCGCCTATGTCAACCCGTTCAACCGCGCGTTGCAGGTGGGCGGCGCCATTTCCCGCATTCTCGACCCGCGCACCGGCGCGGGCGCGCGCGTGCTGGACGGGATGGTGAACAACCAGGCGCAGATCATCGCCTACATGGACGACTACAAGCTGATGATCTGGACGACGCTGCCGACGCTCGCGCTGCTGCTCGTCATGAAGCGCCCCGGCGCGCCGAAGCCCGCGGCCAAGGGAGAGGAAGCGCACGCGGCGGTGCTGGACTGACAGCCCCCCCTTCCGCGACGGAAGGGGGTGGCCGATGCGCCTCAGGCAGCCTCCGCCTTGATCGCGTCGGCGATGGTGCCGAAAATCCGATCGACGTGGTGCTTCTCCACGATCAGCGGCGGCGACAGCGCGATGATGTCGCCGGTGGTGCGGATCAGCACCCCCGCGTCGAAGCAGCGGTGGAAGATTTTCACGGCGCGATCCGTCGGCTTGCCGTCGCGGCCCTGCAACTCGATGCCGGCGACCAGACCGTAATTGCGGACGTCGATGACGTTCGCCAGCCCTTTCAGGCTGTGCGCCGCGTCCTCGAAATACCCCTCCATCGCGAGCGCCCGCGCCGGCAGATCTTCCTTCACGTACAGATCGATGGTCGCGATCGCCGCCGCCGAGGCGAGCGGGTGGCCGGAGTAGGTGTAGCCGTGGAACAGCTCGATCCCCGCCGGCGCGCCATCGACGATGCCGCGAAAAATCTTGTCGTGCACGGCCACGGCCCCCATCGGCACGGCGGCGTTGGTCAGCCCCTTCGCCATCGTCATGATGTCCGGCGCGACACCCACGCGCTCGGCGCCGAAGAAGGTGCCCAGACGGCCGAAGCCGGTGATGACCTCGTCGTAGATCAGCAGGATGCCGTGCTTGTCGCACAGTTCGCGCAGGCGTTGCAGGTAGCCGGCCGGCGGCACCAGCACGCCGGTGGAGCCCGCCAGCGGCTCGACGATGACGGCGGCGATGGTGTCGCCGTGCAAGGCCACCAGATTCTCCAGGCTGTCGGCCAGATGCGCGCCATGCGCCGGCACCCCGCGCGAGAACGCGTTCTGCGCCGGCAGATGCGTGTGCGGCAGGTGGTCCACATACGGGAGTTGCGCGCCGAACTGCTTGCGGTTCGGCCCGATCCCACCGACGGAGATGCCGCCGAAGCCCACGCCGTGGTACCCGCGCTCCCGCCCCACCAGCCGCACCCGCTGGGCCTGCCCGCGCGCGCGCTGGTAGGCGAGTGCGATCTTCAGCGCGGTGTCGGCGCTCTCCGAACCGGAATTCGTGAAGAACACATGGTCCAGCCCCTCCGGCGTGTGCTCGGCGACCTTGGCCGCGGCCTGGAAGGCGAGCGGGTGGCCGAGCTGGAAGGTCGGCGCGAAATCCATCACCGCCGCCTGCTTCTGGATCGCCTCCGTGATCTCGCGGCGGCCGTGCCCCGCGTTGCAGCACCACAGGCCGGCGGTGCCGTCGATCACTTCCTGGTTGTCGTTGGTGAAGTAGCTCATGCCCTCGGCGCGGGCGAGCATCCGGGGCGTGGACTTGTACGCCCGGTTGGCGGTGAACGGCATCCAGAAGGCGTCGAGGTTGTTCGGGCGCGGGGAGATCTCGTTCATGGCGGCGGTCCCTGGGCAAAAGGTGGCGGCAGGTTCGCGCTTTGCGCTCCGCGTAGCAAGTTCCGACGCGGCCGTTCCCGTGCCATGCTGCCGTCCCTGCGCGGGGCGGGAGGGATACGATGCCAGAAGGAACACTGACGATCGGGACGCGGCGCTATTCGTCCTGGAGCCTGCGCGGCTGGCTGCCGGTGCGGCTGGCCGGCCTGGATGTGGCCGAAGTGGTCATCCCGCTCGCGGGCGGCGAGACCGCGGCGGTGAAGGCGGCCACGGCGGGTGCTACGGTGCCGCATCTGGAGCACCGTGGCGCGGCGATGTGGGAATCGCTGGCGATCGCCGAATACTGCGCCGAGTTCCTGCCCGCCCTGTGGCCCGCCGACCGCGTGGCGCGCGCCCATGCGCGCTCGATCGCGGCGGAGATGCACGCGGGGTTTCGCGGCCTGCGGCAGGCGATGCCGATGAGCCTGTTCCGCCACGCCATTGGCGCCGGCCGCACGCCGGAGGCGCTGCGCGACATCGCCCGCATCGAGCATCTCTGGCGCGACACACGCGCCCGCTTCGGGGACGGCGGCCCGTACCTGTTCGGCGCGGATTTCGGCAACGCGGACGTGATGTACGCCCCGGTGGTGGCCCGCTTCCTCACCTACCGCCCGGAATTGTCCCCCGACTCGCTCGCCTATTGCGACGCGGTGCGGGCGCATCCGCTGCTGCGCGAATGGTACGCGCTGGCGGCGCAGGAGCCGCAGGCGTGGTTCCTGCCGGGCTACGAGGGAGCTCTTGCATGACGGGCGCGCGGCAGCCTTGAACGCCGCCGCGCCCGCGCTATTCTTTCCATGACGGATCGACCGGCAACGGCGCGGGCGTGCAATAATCCAGGAGGATAGCGTGAGCCACGGCAAGAAGATGTATCTGACCGGCTCTGTCTCCGTCAAAATCGGGGAAAAGCTCACCGGGTTCAAATCGGACGAGTCGTACGGCCTCGCGCTCGGCCACGGCAAGGTCACGGGCGATTCCAGCAAGGCCGCGACGAATATTCTGAACGACATCAACGCCCAGATCGAGAAAGCCTGGAAGAAGGCCAAGTTGAGCGGCGACGCGCCGGAGGTCACGTCCGGCGACATCGAATGGGACACCTATTCGGCCAAATGACCGGCGCCCCGCACGCCGGGCCGAATTTCTGGCAGACGGCGCGGGTGCGGCTGCGCGCATTCACCACCGAGGATGCGGAGGTGTCCTTTCTGTGGTCGCTGGACAGCCAGCGGGCGCGCGACCTCGAACATGTCTGGCCGCCGGCCTCGCGCGAACAGGTCGAACACTGGGTCGCGCGCAAGGCGAGGCAGTCGTTCGAGAATGGCGATTTCGACATGGTGATCGAGAACGCGGCCGGCACGCCGGTCGGCGCGATCAGCACGCATCGCTGCGATCCGCGCACCGGCACGTTTTCCTACGCGCTCGACATCGCGCGCGAGCACCGGCGCCGGGGCTATGCCCACGATGCGGTGGGATTGCTGCTGCGGTTCTACTTCCAGGAATGCCGCTATCAGAAAGTCACCGTCTCCGTGCACGCGGACAACGTGGCCTCGGTGGCGTTGCACGAAAAGCTCGGCTTCGTGCTGGAAGGCCGGCTTCGCCGCATGGTGTACACCGGCGGGCGTTTTCAGGATGAAGTGTGGTTCGGCCAGACAGCCGAGGAATTCGCCGCGCGCCATCCGCCGTCGCAAGCGGGGCCGGGCTAAGCCTCCAGCGGCCGCACCGGCGTCCGATGCCACCCCTCCGCGTGCCGCCGCCAGTACGCCTCCTTCAACGCGAGCGACACCGGCCCAGGCCGGTCGTTGCCCAGAATCCGGCGCCCGACGCGTGAGGCCGGCATCACCCCGCCCGCCGTGGTGGCGGCGAACACTTCGTCCGCGTCCTCCAGCACCTCGCGCCGCAGCGGGGCGACGGCGGCGGGGATGCCCATCTGTTCGCACAGTTCCAGCACCGACTTGCGGGTGATGCCGTGCAGGCTGCCGCGATCGGGCGTCAGCACCCGGCCGTCCTTGACCACGAAAATGTTGAACCCCGGCCCTTCCGTGACGAACCCTTCAGCGTCGCACAGCACCGCCGTGTCGAACCCGTTATCGTGCGCTTCCAGCAGGCCGGAGGTCAGGTCGCTCCACTGGTAGTTCTTCACCGTCGGATCGACCGAGGCATCCGGCACGCGCGGTGTGCTGCCGATCCACAGATGCGCGCCGCGTTCCTGCACCGGCTTGGGGATCACGTCGATCCAGGGGATGGCATAGGCGATCAGGTGGTTCTCGCAATCCTCCGGCCGGCGGGAGCCGGCGACGCGCGGCCGCCCGCGCGAGGCCACCATCGCGACATAGGCATCGTCGAGGCCCGCCAGCGCCACGCAGCGATGCAGCACCGCCTCGATCGCAGCCCTGTCCTCCGGCGGGCGCAGCCGGCGGGCCTGCATCGAGTGCATGAACCGGTCGAGGTGGTCGTCGAGCCGGAAGAACCCGCCGCGAAACACGTGCACCACGTCGTACACCGCGTCCGAGCGGGTGAACCCCCAGTCGGTGACGGGGATGCTGGCCTCGGCGATGGGTACGAACCGGCCTTTGACATAGGCGGCACCGTCGGCGAACGCGCTGGTGTCCATGGGGCGGGGCTCCGATCGGGCGGTTGCAGACGCAGGTTAGCAGCCCGCGGCCGGCGCGGAAGCCTCAGCTGCCGATTTCCTCTGGCACCGCCGCAAGCCCCCACCGCCGCAGCCGCGCGGAGACATTCGGATCGGCGGTCAGCACACAGAACGGAA
>JAKBCB010000346.1 GCA_021808185.1 Pseudomonadota bacterium | reverse complement strand
CGGTGGTGGCCGCACCACAGAGCGACATCGGCGGCGCCACGCATGGCGGCTACAATCCAGGTGCCACCGAGATCTATCAGGAGGGTCTGCGCGTGCCGCCGATCCGGCTGACGGAAGGCGGCGTGCTGCGCGCGGACCTGATCGACCTGCTGGCGACCAATGTGCGGCATCCGCGCGATTTTCGTGGCGACCTGGCGGCGATGATCGGCGCCGCGCGGCTCGGTGAGAAACGGCTTGCCGCCGTCATCGCGGAATTCAGTGCGGCGACGTTGCTGGATGCGGTGCAGGCCATGCTCGACGGCGCCGAGCGCCACGCACGCGCGATCGTGGCCGAGTGGCGGGATGGCAGCTACGAGGGCACCGCCCTGCTCGACGACGACGGCCACGGCGCCGAGGACATCGCCATCCGCGCGCGCGTCACGGTGGCGGGCAGCGACGTGACGGTGGACCTCACGCAGTCCGACCCGCAGGTGCGCGGCTTCGTCAATTCCTCGCACGCCAACATGCAATCCGCCGTGGCGATGGCCTTCGCCTACCTGCTCGACGCCGATTGCCCGCGCAACGAGGGCGCCTTCCGCCCGCTGCGTGTCATCGCCAGGCCCGGCACCGTGGTGTGGGCGGAGGAGGGCGCGCCGGTGACGCTGTGCACCAGCCATTGCTCCAACGAGATCGTCGAGGCGATCGTCGTCGCGCTGTCGGCCGCCTGCCCGGATCGCGCCATGGGCGGCTGGGGGCGGCGGTTCCGCGTGGCGCTGGAGGGGCGCGACCCGCGCACGGGCCGGCGCTTCATCTGGCACATGTTCCAGGCCCGCCCGGGCGGCGGCGCCTCCGTCGCCGGGGACGGATGGCCGGCGGCCGGGGAGTGGCATTCCGTTGGCGGCATCAAGTTCGGCAGCATCGAGGTGGCGGAGGCGCGGTTTCCCCTGCACTTCGAACACCACGAGTTTCGCGAGCACTCCGGCGGCGGCGGCAAGCATCGCGGCGGCGACGGCGGCGAACTGGTGTTGCGCCTGGACACCGACGCGCCGGTGCTGGCCAACACGGCGGGCGAGGGCGTGCGCCACGGCGCGCGCGGCATGCTGGGCGGGCAGGACGGCGCGCCGCATCGCTACACGCTCGAGGTTCACGGCGCGCCCCCGCGCGAATTGCGCACCAAGGGGGCCGGCACCGCCATGCCGCCGGGCAGCCGCCTGCATGTGCTCGCCGGCGGTGGCGGCGGCTGGGGGGCGCCGGCATGACTTTCTCCATCGGCATCGATGTCGGCGGTACCTTCACCGATGTGGTCGCGGCCGACGCGGCCGGGCGCGTCACCTTCGCCAAGGCGGCAACGACGCCCGCCGACCAGTCGCAGGGCGTGCTGGACGGGCTGCGGCTGCTGGGCGCGCGGCTCGGCCTCGATCTGGCGGGCCTGCTCGCCGCAACCGGACGGATTGTTCACGGCACCACGGTTGCCACCAACGCGCTGCTGGAAGGCAAGACGGCGCGCGTCGGACTGCTGATTACCGAGGGCCATCGCGATGTGATCGAGATGCGCGAGGGGTTGAAGCCCGACCGCTACGACCTGCGCCAGCCGCCGCCACCGGATCAGGTGCCGCGCCGCCTGCGCCTTGCGGTGCGCGAGCGCATCCGCGCCGACGGCGGCATCGAGACGCCGCTCGACGAGGCCGCGCTGGCCAGGGCGTTGGACGCGCTGGCGGCGGAGGAGGTGGAGGCGGTCGCCGTCTGTTTCCTGCATTCCTGGCGCAATCCGGCGCATGAGCGCGCCGCGGCGGCGGCGGCGCGGGCGCGGCTGCCCGCCGCCTTCGTCACCGCGAGCCACGAGGTGCTGCCGGAGATCAAGGAGTTCGAGCGGTTCGCGACCACCGTCGCCAACGCCATGGTCGGCCCGGTGGTGCGCCGCTACCTCGACCGGCTGCGGGCGCGGCTGGAGCAAGCGGGGTTCGCCGGACCGCTGCTGGTGATGCTCTCGCATGGCGGGGTCGCGAGCATCGCGGAAGCGGCGCGCCTCGCCGCCGGCACCGCGCTGTCCGGCCCGGCCGGCGGCATCGCCGCCGCGCTCGCGCTGGCGCGGCAGGGCATGGCGGACGATCTGCTGACCTTCGACATGGGCGGCACCAGCACCGACATCGCGCTGGTGCGCGACGGCCGGCCGTTCCTGGCGGCCGCGCGCGGTGTGGGCGCCGCCCGGATCGCGCTGCCGAGCCTGGACATCGTTACCCTCGGCGCCGGCGGCGGCTCGATCGCCTCGCTCGGGCGCACCGGACTGTTGCAGGTCGGGCCGCGCAGCGCCGGCGCCGATCCCGGCCCCGCCTGCTACGGGCGCGGCGGGAGGGAGCCGACCGTCACCGACGCCAATCTCGTGCTCGGCTACCTCGACGCGGCTGCCTTCCTCGGCGGCCAGCGCCGGCTGGACGCGGCGGCGGCCGAGCGGGCGGTGGCGGAGCTTGCGGCGTCGCTCGGCCTCGATCCGCTGGCGACCGCCGCCGGCATTCATCGCGTGGTCAATGCGCGCATGGCGGACGGGCTGCGCGTGGCCACGGTCCGGCGCGGGGTCGATCCGCGAAACTTCGTGCTGCTGGCCTTCGGCGGCGCCGCCGGGCTGCATGTCGCGGCCGTCGCCGCCGAACTCGGCATCGCGCGGGTGTGCGTGCCGCTGGAGGCGGCGGTGCTGTCGGCCTGGGGCATGCTGAACACCGATCTGCGCGTGGAACTGTCCCGCAGCCTGTCGCAGGCGGCCGGCATCGACACGGCGGCGCTGGCGGACGCCTTCGCGGCCATGGCGGCGGAGGGGCGTGATCGGCTGGCCTGGTTCGGCGGCGACGTGGTGGAGCAACGCCGGGCCGATCTGCGCTACGGCGAGCAGGTCTTCTCCATCGAAGTGCCGCTCGACGATCTGGACTGGTCCGCGCCCGACCTCGCCGCGCGCATCGGCGGCGCCTTCCACGACCGCCACGAAGCGCTGTTCACCTACGCGCTGCGCGGGCAGGAGGTGGTGCCGGTGAACGCGCGCCTGTCGGTGATCGGCCGCCTGCCGGCCCTGCCGCCCAAGCATGTGCCCGCGCGCGCGCCGGCGGCACCGGCCATGCGCCGGGTGTATCTCGGTGGCTGGCGGGACGTGCCGCTGCACCGGTTCGAGGCACTGGCACCCGGCGCAAGTCTGCCCGGGCCGGCGCTGGTGGAGTCCGACAGCACCACCATCCTGCTGCGTGACGGCGATCGGGCCCATCTGGACCGGCGCGGCTGGCTGGAAGTCGCCGTCGGCGCGCTTTGAGGCCATCGCGCACCTCAGAAGAGCGACATCTGCGCGTCGGCGAAGCCGCGACGTGCGTCGGCGGGCGGCGCGAAGGTGGTGCAATCCAGTTCCGGCCGGTCGTGCAGGCCGTGCTGCCGCGCGGCACGGTCGAACCGGCGGGCGAGCAGGTCGGCATAGGCGCCGGTGCCGCTCATGCGCTGGCCGTATTTCGTATCGTTCAGCGCACCGGCCCGGGTTTCGCGTACCAGTTCCAGCACGTGGCGCGCCCGGTCCGGGAAATGCTGGTGCAGCCAGTCCTCGAAGATCTGCTTCAACTCGTGCGGCAGGCGCAGCAAGACGTAGCCGGCGGTGCGCGCGCCGGCCCTGGCGGACGCTTCCAGGATCTTCTCCAACTCCGCATCGTTCAGGCCGGGGATCATCGGCGCGGCCAGCACGCCCACCGGAATGCCGGCGCGCGCCAGTTGCTCGACGGCTTGCAGCCGGCGGGCGGGGCTTGCCGCGCGTGGCTCCATCCGCCGTGCCAGATTGGGATCGAGCGTCGTGACCGAGAGCCACACCCGTACCAGCTTGCGCGCCGCCAGATCGCGCAGGATGTCGATGTCGCGCAGCACGCCCGCCGATTTCGTCACGATGCTGACCGGATGGCTGAAACGGTCGAGCACCGCGAGCACCGAGCGGGTCAGTTTCAGCGTGCGCTCGACCGGCTGATACGGGTCGGTGTTGGAGCCGAGCGCCAGCGGCCGCGCCACGTAGCCGGGCTTGCGCAACTCTTTTTCCAGCAGCTCCGCGACATCGGGCTTGAACAGCAACTTGGTTTCGAAATCCAATCCCGGCGAGTAGCCGAGATAGGCGTGCGTGGGCCGCGCGTAGCAATACACGCAGCCGTGCTCGCAGCCGCGATACGGATTCACCGCGCGATCGAAGCCGATGTCCGGGCTTTGATTGTAGCTGATGACGCTGCGCGAGGCGTCGCGCGTCAGCGTCGTCGGCAGCGGCGCCAGGTCGGAGAAATCGGCGTTCAGCGTCTCCCACCCGTCGTCGAAGGGCGCCTTCTCCTCGCGTTCGAAGCGGCCGGTGGGGTTGATCGTGGCTCCCCGGCCTTTGCGCGCCGGCTCGGGGCTGAGGATGGGGCGGGCGCCACGCGGCGGCGGGGTGGCGCGGCCGCGCCTCGCGTGGCCGGGCAGCGGGTCCGGTGTGCCGGCACGGGCGAGGGCGGCCAGCGCTTCCGGGTCGATCTCGCGTACCAGATCGCCGGGGATGTCCCCGCTCTCGGGGCCGATCGTGCCGTGGAACTGCATCCCATCCATGGCTATGTTCCCTGTCCGTTCGTGTGCTACCTTGCCAACACCAACGGGAACGGTCAAGAAC
>JAKBCB010000345.1 GCA_021808185.1 Pseudomonadota bacterium | reverse complement strand
GTCGTCGGAACAACTGCCTGAGGAGGCGGGTGCGAAGGGAACAAGCGCCCTGAACGGGCGGTCCGGTGGGAGAAAAGGGTGCGCCGGACACCCCCAGCGAAGGAGAGACAAATGAAGAAGACCCTGATGCTTGCGGGCTTCGTCGCGCTCATGTCCAACTCGGCGATGGCCACCACAATCGGCGTCAGCATGGCACGGTTCGACGACAACTTTCTGACAATCGTGCGCAACGGCATGTCCGACTACGCGAAGACCCTGCCGGATACCCGGCTGCAGATCGAAGACGGCGGCAACGACGTGGCCAAGCAGCTCGACCAAGTGAAGAACTTCATCGCTTCGAAGGTGGATGCGATCATCGTGAACCCGGTCGATACCAACGCAACACAGGCCATCTCTGCCGCTGCCGAGGCCGCGCATATCCCGCTGGTCTACGTCAACCGCCAGCCGGTCAACGTCGATACGCTGCCGAAGGATCAGGCTTTCGTTGGATCGGACGAGAAGGACTCGGGCACGCTGGAAGCAACCGAGGTCTGCCGCCTGCTTAAGGCCGCCGGCCATGGCAAGAGTGCGGCCATCCTGGTGATGGAGGGCGAGCTGTCGAACCAGGCCGCCGTTCAGCGCACCAAGGACGTACACGACGTGGTCGCGACACCCGATTGCAAATTCATGCGGATCGTGCAGGAGCAGACCGCCAACTGGCAGCGCGATCAGGCGCAGAACCTGATGACCAACTGGCTCTCGTCTGGCATCAAATATGATGCCGTGATCGCCAACAACGACGAAATGGCCATCGGGATCATCCAGGCGATGAAGGCGGCCGGTGTGGACGCATCGAAGTCTATCGTTGCGGGGGTGGATGCAACGAAGGACGGTCTGGCCGAGATGAAGGCGGGCAATCTGAAAGTGACGGTTTTCCAGGATGCCGATGGCCAGGGCCGCGGTGCGGTCGATGCCGCGCTGACGCTGATCAAGGGCGGCACGGTGGAAAAGAAGGGGTATGTTCCGTTCCAACTGGTGACCCCGGCGAACATGGCAAAGTTCATGGCAAAGAACTGATTTCCGCTCCGCCTCGGCTACGAGATCGGGAATGGCGGTTCGCCGCCTTTCCCGATCCTCCGGATGCCAGGCCGGACCCGGAGAGCGTCGGATATGGCGGATGTGGGGGAATGATATGCGTGTCGCGATGAACACCGCGCACCGGCGGCAAGCGCCGGGCGAGGTGAACGTGCTGATCGGGCTGATCGTGATCGCGATCATCTTCGAAGCGCTGGGCTGGATACAACCGGCCTGGCGCTCGGACGTGGCGGCGCAGAGCTTCCTTTTGAATAAATTGCGCCTGTCGATCATCATCGGGCAGGTGGCGATCACCGGCATCATCGCGGTGGGGGTGACGCAAGTGATCATCACCGGCGGCATCGACCTGTCATCGGGTTCGGTGGTGGGCGCGGCGGCGATGATCGCGATGAGCTTCGCGCAAGCCTCGGCCAACGCGCGCGCGGTCTATCCGTATCTGACCGACATGCCGATCATCGTGCCGGCGCTGGTGGCGGTCCTCTGTGGTGCGCTGGCGGGGGTCGTGAATGGCGGGCTGATCGCATATACCAAAATCCCGCCGTTCATCGCGACACTGGGCATGATGGTGACAGCACGCGGCATCGCGAGCTGGTACACCAAGGGGCAACCAATCTCGTTTCCGACGGATGAATACACCGTCTTCGGCTCGGGCATGCATCCGGTGATGATCTTCGTGGCCCTCGCGGCGCTGTTCCATCTGGTGCTGCGCTATACGCTTTACGGCAGACGCACTTATGCGATCGGCTCCAACGAAGAGGCGGCGCGGGTATCTGGCATCAATGTCGAGCGGCATCTGCTTCTGGTCTACACCATTGCCGGCGCGCTGGCGGGCATCGCCGCGCTGGTGCTGACATCGAAGAACCTGACCGCGCAGGCAGGCATGGGGGTGATGTATGAACTGGACGCGATCGCGATGGCCGTCATCGGTGGCGTGTCACTGTCGGGCGGGCGCGGATCGATCGTCGGCACCGTGCTGGGCGCACTGATCTTCGGCGTCATCACCTCGGGGTTCACCTTCCTCGGGATCGACGCCTATTATCAGCAGATCATCAAGGGTGGGATTATCGTGAGCGCGGTCGTTGCCGACGTTGCTCGCCAGAAGCGCGCAGCCCGGCGTGCATGAGGGGGCGGAGATGAGCGACATCATTCTGGAGACGCGCGGGCTGACCAAGCATTACGGTGGGGTTCACGCGCTCGAAGACGCCAACTTCACTCTCCGCGCGGGCGAGCATATCGCGGTGGTGGGCGACAATGGGGCGGGCAAGTCCACGTTCGTACGCCAGATCACCGGGGTCGAGCAGCGCACTGCCGGAAAAGTGTGGTTCGGCGGAGACGAGGTGATATTTTCCGGGCCGATCGCCGCGCGGGAGGCGGGGATCGAGACAGTGTTCCAGAACCTCGCGCTGGCCGATGATCTGGACGTGCCCTCAAACCTGTTTCTGGGGCGAGAGCTGATCAAGTTCAACCTCGGCCCCTTCTCGATCCTTGATCACAAGACGATGCGGGAACGCACGCAGCAGGCGCTCACCAAGACGGCGGTCAAAATTCCGAATCTCTCCAGCGCCATTCGCAATATGTCGGGCGGCCAGCGGCAATGCGTGGCCATCGCGCGCTCGGCATCCTTCGCCTCCAAGCTGATCATCATGGACGAGCCGACGGCTGCGCTGGGCGTGCAGGAGACGGCTCAGGTCGAAAACATCATCCGTGGACTGAAGGCGCGCGGTGTGCCGCTGATTCTGGTCAGCCACAATCTGCGGCAGGTGTTCGACCTCGTTGACCGCATCGTGGTATTCCGGCGCGGGCGCATCGTCGCCTCGCTGGCAAAGCACGAGACCGATGGCAACGACATCGTATCCTACATCACCGGCGTGAAGGGGAGCGAGGCTGCCTTGGAGAAGCCGGGACTCACCTGAGCGCATTGCCAGTGGGGCCAACGCTGGCCCCGGTCCTCGCGCTACCGCGGCAGCGCCAGCACGCCGCGAATTTCCAGTGGCCGTCTCCAGCCCGGCCACGCCTCCTCGGCGAATTGCCGACAAAGGACCAGATCCAGGGCGCGCGGAACAGGGTGGGGAGCGGTTGCATCCTCACGCCTCCCGCCGCGCGAGCACGGCACGCAGGGCCAGAATGATGATCAGGATCGCGCCGTTCGCCCCCACCTGCCAATCCGGCGGAATGTGCATGAACGACAGCCGCGAGTTCGTCGGCGGGCGCGTCTCCCCCTCCGGCGAACTCGCCGCCGCCAGGATCAGCGGGCGAGGTGGCGGAATCCAGCCTCGGCGGCATCGAGTGCCGCGTCGATATCGGCTTCGGTGTGGGCGCAGGACAGGAACATGGTGTGCCTGGGGTGGAAATAGGCGCCGTGGCGCAGTGCCTCGACACAGAAGGCGCTGCCGCGTTTCCACTCCGGATCGTCGGCGAACAGCAGCGAGGGCATCTGCGGCGGGCCGCTCTGGTCGATGCCGATGCGGTGGTGCGCGGCACGCTCGGCCAACCCCTCGCGCAGCCGCTGGCCGAGGGCGCGCATGCGGGCCGGGCCGTCGATGCGGCGCAGTTCGGTCAATGTCGCGACCGCGGCCGCCATCGGCACCGCGCCGCACCAGAACGAGCCGGTGGTGAACACCTGGGTCGCGGCCTCGCGAAACCGGTCCCGCCCGGTGACGGCGGCGAGCGGATGGCCGTTGGCGATCGCCTTGCTCCAGGCCGCGAGGTCCGGCCGGATGCCGAGATGTTCCCACGAGCCACCGAGATGCAGGCGGAAGCCGGCGCGCACGTCGTCCAGGATCAGCGCCGCCCCGGTTTCGTCGCACAGCGCGCGCACCCGGCGGGCAAATTCCGGCGTGGGGAGGTCCTGGCGGAGACCGAAATCGTGCCGGAAGGCGGAGACCAGGATCGCCGCGAGGTCGCCGCCGGCCTGCTCGACGGCGGCCTCAAGGCTCGCGATGTCGTTGTAGTCGAAATGCAGCAGGTGCGCCCGGTCCTCCGTGGTGACACCGGCGACGCTGGGCGAGCACCACGGGATGGCGCCGTGATAGGCGCCGCGCGCCACCAGCACCTTGCGCCGCCCGGTGCCGGCGCGCGCCACCGTGACGCAGGTGGTGGTGGCATCGGTGCCGTTCTTGGCGAAGATGCACCAGTCCGCGTGCGGCACGAGACCGACGACCAGTTCCGCCAGTTCCACCAGCACCGGCGCCGGGCCGTTCATGCAGTCACCCAGCGCCGCCTGGGCGCGCGCGGCGTCCTCGACGGCAGGGTGGTGATGGCCGAGCACGATCGGCCCCCAGGAGCACATGAAGTCGATCACCACGTTGCCATCGGCGTCGTGCAGGCGGCAGCCTTCGGCACGGGTGAAGAATTGCGGGTAGCCCGCCGGCAGGCGGTTGGTGTTCAGATGGCCATACATGCCGCCCGGGATCACCCGTGCCGCGCGCGCGCGCAGCGCGGCGTCGGCGGAATTGACCCGCGAGGCGGAGGGGGGAGTTTGCGACATCGTGCGGTCCTGGCTGCGTCAGCCGCAAATATATCATATACGCAGGCCGTGGCGAACGCTGCGC
>JAKBCB010000344.1 GCA_021808185.1 Pseudomonadota bacterium | reverse complement strand
GCGCTGGAAGCAGCCGACCACCCAGGTATCGACCCCCGCGAGCGCGGCAAACGCATCGTCGTCGAAATCCACCACGTCGGTCGAGTACCCGAACCCGCCGACGCGCAACCCGAGCGAGCGGGTAAAGCCATGATTTTGATCGAAAACCCGAACGGCGATGCCCGCCGCGTCCACCGTCTGCCCGGGCATGACCGGGCGCGGCAGCATCACCGGGCGGAAGAAGCCCGGCGGCTGCCACGGGCGGAAGGCGTAGCCGAAGCGTAGCTCCAACTCCTCCAGCGTCGCCTCGGTGGCAATCGCGTCGAGCGGCCGGTCGGCGATGCGGTTGAGGATGCGCACGTCGTCCAGCCCGGTGATGTGGTCGGCATGCGCGTGCGTGTAAAGCACGGCGTCCACACGCTTGACCTTACAGGCGAGCAACTGGGCGCGCATGTCCGGCGCGGTATCGACCAGCACAGTATTGCCGTCCTGTTCGATCAGGATGGAGGCGCGCGTGCGCCGGTTGCGCGGCTCGTTCGGATCGCAGGCGCCCCAATCGCCGGTGCCGTCCGCGCCCCCGATCATGGGCACCCCGGCCGACCCGCCGGTTCCGAGCAGCGTGATGCGGATCAACGCCTTATGCCGTCTTGGTGAACAGACGGCGGAAATTCGCGGTCGTCAGGTCCGCCATCCCCTCCGGGGTCATGCCGCGCACCTCCGCCAGCACGGCGGCGGTTTTCGCCACCCAGGCCGGCTCGTTGCGCTTGCCCCGGAACGGCACCGGCGCGAGGTAGGGCGAGTCCGTCTCCACCAGCAACCGATCCGCCGGCACGTCGCGGGCGATGTTTCTGTTCTCTTCCGATTTCGGGAAAGTCAGGATGCCGGAAAAGCTCAGGTAGCCGCCGAGCCGCAGCGCCGCCTCCGCCAGCCCGCGCCCGGAGCTGAAGCAATGCAGCAGCAGCTTGAACGGACCGCCGCTATCCCATTCATCCTGAAGGATAGTGGCGATGTCCTCGTCGGCGTCGCGGGCGTGGATGGCGATCGGCACCCCGGCCAGCCGGGCGGCACGGATATGCACGCGGAACGAGGCTTGTTGCACGTCGCGCGGCGCCTTGTCGTAGAAATAGTCCAGCCCGGACTCCCCGATGCCAATAACTTTCGGGTGCGCCGCCGCTTCGGCCAGCGCCTCCGGCGTCGGCACCGGAAACTCCGCGGCGCTGTGCGGATGGATTCCGACGGTTGACCACACGTTCGCCAACCGTTCGGCCAGCGCCCGCATCTCCAGCGATTGCTGCCAGCGGGTGCCGATGGTCACCATCTCCCCCACCCCCGCAACCTCGGCGCGGGCCAGCACGCCGGGCAGTTCCTCGGCGCTGAAATAGTCCAGGTGGCAGTGCGAATCGATCAACATCGAATGATTATGTCGCAGTACTGTTATGCCGCTTCTTCAACATGGCGCGGGAACACCCCCGACGGCGGCGGAAGCGCCGTCCCATCCGCCAGCGGTGCCGCGAGCGAGGCGATGTCCCGCGCCTCGACCGGCACGCCCAACTGGTCGAGCATGTTCGCCATGCTGCGGGGCATGAACGGCTGCAACACCACGGCCACCGGCCGCATCGCGTCCACCAGCACGCGCAGCACCACCGCCATGCGGGCGGGATCGGTCTTCTTCAGCGCCCAGGGCGCCTGCCGGTCGATGTAGCCATTCGCGGCGCGGATCACTTTCCACACGTCTTCAAGGGCTTCGTGGAACACTTGGCGGTCCATCTTGTCGCGCACCAGCCCCGGCAGCGCGTTCGCCGCGTCGAGCAGCGCGGTATCCTCCGCCGTGGCTTCGCCCCGTGCCGGCAACCGCCCCTCGCAGTTGCGCGCGATCAGCGACAGCGAGCGTTGCGCGAGGTTGCCCAGGTCGTTGGCCAATTCGACGTTGATGCGCGTGACCAGCGAGGCGTGGCTCATGCTGCCATCCGCCCCGAACGGCTTTTCGCGCATGAAGAAATAGCGCACCTGATCCAGCCCATAGGTCGCGACCAGATTGCGCGGCTCGATGACGTTGCCGAGCGACTTGCTCATTTTCTCGCCCTCGACCGTCCACCAGCCGTTCGAGGACACGCGCTTGGGCGGCGCCAGACCGGCGGCCATCAGGAAGGCGGGCCAGTACACGGCGTGGAAGCGGATGATATCCTTGCCGATCAGATGCACGTCCGCCGGCCAGAACCCCCAGCGCTCGGCGCTTTCGTCCGGCCAGCCGGTCGCCGTGAGGTAGTTGGTCAGCGCGTCGAGCCAGACATACATCACATGGCCGGGCGCGTCCGGCACCGGGATGCCCCAGTTGAACGTCGTGCGACTGATCGACAGGTCGTTCAGCCCGCCCCGCACGAAGCTCATCACTTCGTTGCGGCGGCTGTTGGGCGCGATGAAGTCGGGGTTTTCCTCGTAGAACCGCAGCAGCTTGTCCTGCCACTTCGAGAGATCGAAGAAATACGACGGCTCGCGCACCCACTCCACCGGCGCGCCCGATGGCGCGATCCTGGTTCCGTCGGGCTTCGTCGTCAGTTCGCTCTCGTCGTAGAACGCTTCGTCGCGGACGGCGTAGAAGCCTTCGTAGTGGCCGAGATAGATGTGCCCATTGTCTGCGATCCGGCGCCACAATTCCTGGCACGTCGCCGTGTGGCGTGTCTCGGTCGTGCGAATGAAATCGTCGTGCGACAGGCCCATCTTGTCCGCCATGTCGCGGAAATCGGCGGCCACCCGGTCGGCGAAGCCGCGCGGATCGAGCCCGGCTGCCGCCGCCGCCTTCTCCACCTTCTGCCCGTGCTCGTCGGTGCCGGTCAGGAAGAACACGTCGAACCCGTCGAGCCGCTTCCACCGCGCCAGCACGTCGGCGGCGATCGAGGTGTAGGCGTGGCCGATATGCGGGGCGCCGTTCACATAATAGATCGGCGTGGTGACATAGAACTTTGGTTTCATGACTCTCTTTACCGTCCCGCCAATAGCGCGCAGCCGGCCAGGATGGCTTGCCGTTTATCGAGGTGAAAGGCTTCGGTCTCGTATTGCAGGTGCGAAAGCGCGTGCCACACGTCAACCCAGGCGGCAAGGGGCCGCGTGCCGACCAGCCGGGCCTGATCCGGGTCCGCCCGCCCGCGCGCCACCTCCCGCACCGAGGCGGCAACCCCCGCGCGCAACAACTCCATGAAGGTCGAAAACGCCTCCTCGTCGCGCCCGAGCACGTCGGCGACTTCGTGCGCGCGCGCGGCGGACACGTCCGGCAGCGCGTCCAGCACCTTGCCCACCAGATCGGCGACCGCGACTCCGCCACCCTCGGCCAGTGCGAGCGCGCGGCCGATGGAGCCCTCCGCCATCGTGGCCAGCCGCCCCCGCTCCTCCTCCGCCGTCTCCGGCAGATACCGCGCGAGCAGCTCCGACATTGCGTCCTCCCCCAGCGCCGGCAGGCGAAGGCGGCGGCAGCGGCTGCGGATGGTGGGCAGCAGCCGCCCGGCCGCCGAGCAGACCAGCAGCAACACGGCGCGCGGCGGCGGTTCCTCAAGAACTTTCAGCAAGGCATTGGCGGCGCTGCGGTTCAGATCCTCCGCCCCGTCCAGCACCACCACGCGCCAGCCGCCTTCGGCCGGCGTCAGGTGCAGGAACTCGGCGATGCGGCGCACGTCGTCCACCACGATCTCGCCGCGCAGCTTCTTTTTCTTCGCGTCCCATTCCCGCTCGACGGTCAGCAGGTCGGCGTGCGAGCCGGCCGCGACCCGGCGAAAGATTTTGTCCCGTTCGTCTATCGCCAGCGAGGCCCCCACCGGGGCGCCGGCGAACAAACGCCGGGCAAAGCGGAACGCCAGCGTCGCCTTGCCCACGCCGTGCGGGCCGGTCAGCAGCCAGGCATGGTGCATGCGCCCGGAGCGCATCGCCTCGGCAAGCGTCGCCTCGGCGGCGTCCTGGCCGAGCAGCAGCGGATTGGCACGGGGATCGGGCGGCGACATGTTCGCATTCTATGGGCAGACGGCGGCGAATGGGAGCATGCCGGCTGCGCCACCGGAGAGACAACCATGCCCATCATCCGCGACGCCATCGAATCCGACCTGCCGGCGATCCTTGCCATCACCAACGAGGCCATCGCGAACACCACCGCCGTTTGGAACAACACCCCGGCCACGCTGGAAGCGCGCACCGCCTGGATGCGCGAGCGGCAGGCACGCGGCTTCCCGGTGCTGGTCGCCACCGATGGCGGCAAGGTGCTGGGCTTCGCCTCGTTCGGCGATTTCCGGCCGTTCGAGGGCTACCTGCACACGGTCGAGCACTCGATCTACGTCGCCCCGGAGGCGCAGGGGCGCGGCGTCGGCAAAGCCCTGCTGGCGGCGCTGGTCGAGCGGGCGCGCGCGCTGGGCAAGCATGTCATCGTCGGCGGCATCGAAGCCGGCAACACCGCCTCCATCGCGCTGCACACGCGGGCGGGCTTCGTCGAGACCGGGCGGCTGCCGGAAGTCGGCCAAAAATTCGGCCGCTGGCTCGATCTGGTGTTCATGCAACGCATGCTGTAGCCGCGCGGCGCCTCATTCATCGCGGGCGTCCAGCCGCGCCAGCAGGTTGGCGAGCAGCGCCCGGCTGCGGCGCAATTCGTCCAGATGCGTCGCCGACAG
>JAKBCB010000343.1 GCA_021808185.1 Pseudomonadota bacterium | reverse complement strand
GACGGGCAGGCGCATCGTACCGGATCGCGGCTCAATCTGCTGCTTCGCCGGCAGTATGTGCGGGTGTTGCGGCACTATCAGGAGGGCGGGCGATTGCGGCCGGGCCTCGATCTACCCGATCTCGCCCAGTTGATCGTCGGCATCACCAGTTGGCATTTCGCGGCTTATATTTCCTCCGCCGCAATGAGCAGGCAGGAATTGCTGGAGAAAGGCGCGCGGCAGCTTCGCCTCGTGCTCGCCGGACTCGTCCTGCCGCCGGCGGCGTAGCCTGTTGGAGGCGACTCCAAGTTCCACTTGCGACCCTCGTCAGCGCGGCATAGGCTTCCGTCATGACCGTTCGGGAGACCCCGCGTGGGCGCGATCACCGAGGGCGAGTGGCGCTACAATCAACTCATCAAGCTGTTTCCATCGGAGCCTGAGCCGGGCTTCGAGGATGCGGGGCAGCTCGAACGCTGGTGGGGCAGGGCGTGGGGCTGCACCAACGATGTCGGGCGCCTGCGCGTGGTGCTGATGCACCGGCCGGGCGCCGAAGTGAACATTGTCGATACCTCCAAGCGGCTTGAGAACAACGCCTTCGGCGACGTGCAGGCCGGCTGGTATTGGCGCGGCGCGGAGGGGCCGGATCTGGCCGCGATGCAAGCTCAGCACGATGCCTACGTGGCCACGCTGCGCGCCGAGGGCGTCGAGGTGATCTTCATCGACGAGGCGGCACCCGGGCGCATGAAATCCTGCTTCACGCGCGATTCGGTGATCGGCGTCGGCGGTGGTGCCATCGTCACCCGCCTCGGCGCGCGCATCCGCCGCGGCGAGGAACGCCCGGTGTCGCGCACGCTGGCACGCCTCGGCTGCCCGATCCTGCGCACCATCTCCGGCACCGGTGTTGCCGAGGGCGGAAGTTTCGCATTGCTGAACAAGCGCACCGCCGTGCTCGCCGTCTCCTCGCGCACCAACGAGGAAGGTGCCACGCAGATCGGCGAGGTGCTGCGCTCGCAGGGTGTCGAATTGCTCAAAGTGCAGCTCACCGGGTACCGCCTGCATATCGACGGCTTGTTCGTGATGCTGGCACCGGATCTGGCGCTGGCGAGCATCACGCTGCTGCCGTATTGGTTTCTCGAAAAGCTGAAATCGCTCGGTATCCACCTGATCGAAATTCACCATGAGGACGACGCCGGCATCGTCAATTCCCTGGCCATCGCGCCCGGCCGTGTCATCATGCCCGAAGGCGTCTCGGACCCCACGCGGGAGGCGCTGCATCGCCACGGGGTGCAGGTGATCGCGGTGCCGTACGACAAGATGATTTCCGGCGGCGGCGGCCTGCACTGCTCGACCGGCCCGCTGCTGCGCGACGAGGTATGACCGCCATGAGCGACGAATTTTCGCCCGCGCAATCCACCGCGCTGAAATGGCTCGCGGCCCAGCGCGCGGCGCTGTCCGCCGACCACATGACGATCTGGAACTTTCATGAGCCGTCCTGGCGCGAATATAAATCTTCGCAATGGTACGTGGACCGCCTGCGCCGCGAGGGGTTCGAGGTCGAGCAGGGCACCGCGGGCATGCCCACAGCCTTCCGCGCGCGCTGGCGCAACGGCGCGGGGCCGACCATCGGCGGTTACGCGGAATACGATGCAGTTCCCGGCCAGTCGCAGGCGCCGGTGCCGTACCGCAAGCCGCGCGAGGGCATCAGCAAATACGCCGCCGGCCACACCGATCCGCACTCGGCGCTCGGCATCGGCTCGTTCTCCGGCTTTCTCGCGGCCAAGCACGCGATGCAGCGCCACGGCCTTGGCGGCACGCTGGTGTTCTTCGGCGAACCGGCGGAGAAAATGTGCGGCTCCAAACCCGTCCATGCCGCGCACGGGTTCTACGACGGTCTCGACGCCGCCTTCAGCTTCCACCCGCATTCATTCCCGGCCCTGACCAACGGGTGCTTCTGGGAGACATCGAGCGCGCCGTATTGGAGCCGCATCTACACTTTCACCTGCGAGCATCCGCAGACGTGGCAGAACGAGGCAGCCGGTGGCGGCGTGGCGCATATTCACGCGCAAGCGCGCGCCCCCGGTGCCATCGATGCCGTCTGCATGATGTACATGAACTCGAAGATGATGAAGGAGTCGATGCTGCCGCACAGCGGCAGCTGGACGCTTAACGAGTTCATTCCCATCGCCGGCCACGCGGCGGCGGACAACATCGCGCCGTCGCTGTCGCAGATCCAGTACGCGATGCGCGCGCCGACACTTGCGATGTGCGAGGCGGCATTCGCCGTGCTCGACCGCAACGCCGACCACGTCGCGGCGATGACGCATTGCACGGTGACGAAGGCGTGGATCACCAAGACCCGCGCCGGGCTGCCGAACCAGGCGATGGCGGAAATCACCTTCGCCAACTTTGCCAAATTGGGTGCGCCACAGTGGGACGAGGCCGCGAAGCAGTTCGCACGCGACCTGCAATCCTCGCTCGGCCTCACGCCGATGGACGAGCCGTTCTTCACCGGCCTGACGCAACTGACGCCGCCATGGGAGGCCGAAAAAGCGTTCCGGGCGCAGTTGCCGCCCTGGCAGATGCACTACGCCGCCGACGATTATGTGGACTACACATGGCACGCGCCGACGGTGCGACTCTATGTCGCGCGGCCGACGTTGCAGTCGCCCGGGGGCGGGTTCCGTTATCCGGAATGGGTGCGCCACGCGATGGGCGGCGTGCCCGCCTGCATCGACCCGATGTGGCACCGCGCGGGTGAGGTGATCGCTACGACCATCATCGACCTGCTGACCGAACCCGGGCACCTCGAACGGATGCGCGCGGAATTCAACGAACGGACCGGCGGCGGTATCGGCGGCGGCAAATGGGTGGCGCCCTTGCTGCCGCGGGACTTCGAGGCTCCCATTGGCTATCGCTGGCCAGAATACGTGACGACGCCGCGCGGCGAGGAATTCACCATCCCATGACCACGATGATGCCGGCGCCGCCCGTCCGGCCCGATCCGAACCGCGAGCAGAGCGAAGGCGAGTTGCGCGAAGATCTCGCCGCCGCTTATCGCCTGATCGCGCATTTCGGCATGACCGATCTGGTGTTCACGCACCTGTCCGCGCGGCTGCCGGGGCGGGGGCACCGGTTTCTGGTCAATCCGTATGGCATGCTGTTCGAGGAAATCACCGCCTCGTCGCTCGTCGTCGTCGATGCGGACGGGGAGCCCACGCAGGAGTCCAGCTGGCCGGTCAATCCCGCCGGATTCGTGATCCATTCCGCGATTCATCGTGGCGCAGCGGATGCCGCCTGCGTCATGCACACGCACACGCTGGCCGGCATGGTGGTGGCGGCGCAGGAAGGGGGGCTGCTGCCGCTCAATCAGATGAGCATGGAATTGCACGGCAAGGTCGGAACGCACGATTATGAAGGCATCGCCGCCGATGACAACCTGACCGAGCGCGAGCGGCTGGTGCGCGACCTCGGCGACCGGCCATGCCTGATCCTGCGCAACCACGGGCTGCTGACGGTGGGCCGTAGTGTCGCTGAAGCCTTCTACTGGATGTACTATCTGGAGCAGTGCTGCCGCCTGCAAGTGGCCGCGCAATCGAGCGGCGCGAAACTGTCGATGCCGCCTGACCACGTGATCCGGCGCACGGCGGAGCAGTTCTCCGCCGACGCGACGAAAGGCTGGCTGCCGTGGCAGGCGTTGCGGAGAAAGCTCGACCGCGAGCAGCCGGATTATCGCACCTGATCGCTATTGGTGATCGTAGGGATCGCCGGGCGTGACATACGGCACGATGCTGATGGCGCCGTCGTCGCCGATGGTGAACCCGCGCACGCCGGCGTAGGAAATGGCATTTTCTTCCAGCAGACGCTGCGCCGATTCCTCCAGCCCGCAAGGCACATACAGGAAGAAATGCTTGACGCCGGTGACGGTGTCGTCGTCCGCCGCCGCCGACGCGGCGCGCAGGTGCCGCACGGCCGAGACGTCCACCGCCATTTCCACCTCGCCGATCTCGCGCGTGCGGCCCCGGCCATCGACAATGACGATGTCGGGGAAATGCTCGCCGGCGGGTGAGGGGATGCCGCGATGCCGCGTCGGCACGTTGGTCAGCGTCACGTAATCGTCCGGCCACGTCGTCTGGCCGGGGAAGGGGAAGCGCGTGCGCGCGATGTGCGCCACCACGTTGTCGTGCGACGTGTCGGCCATGCTGTCCTCAGATCGGGTCGCGCGCCAGCGGCGCCGGGGAACAATGGATGCCGCCGCCACCGAGTTCGACGCAGGCATAGTCGATCGCCAGCACGGTGATGCCGGGCGGCTCCGGCACCCAGCCGAGGATACGGAAGAAACGGTTCTCGCGGTCTTCGTGCTCGCTGATCGCGGCGGTGTAGCTCATGTCGCGCGGTCCTTGTCAGGGGATCCACAGCCAAGCGCACCCAGGCGGGGCCTGGGCGCGAATTGGAGTTGACTATAGGGAACGCAGTCTGCCGCAGCAACGCTGCGCAACGCTGGAGCAATTGCCGCAGAAGCAATATTATGGAAATTAAAGGGGCTTCCGATTGGCCCAGACCATCCGTACTTGCCGGGCGCTTGCGGCCCGTATTCAATCGGCGCCGGGAAACGCCACGCCGTCAAGCAAGGGCCGCGACACTGGACACGCTACCGATCCTGAGGCT
>JAKBCB010000342.1 GCA_021808185.1 Pseudomonadota bacterium | reverse complement strand
CCGCGACGATTGCGGCAAGTTTCGGGATCAGGCCGAGCACGATCAGAATGATGCCGCCCGCCACCGCCACGTAGCGCGACCGCACGCCCGTCACGCCGACAAGGCCCACGTTCTGCGAGAACGAGGTGTAGGGAAACGTGTTGAAGATACCGCCGATGATCGTTCCGACACCATCGGCCCGCAGCCCGCGCGACAGCGCCGCCTGATCGATCCGCTTGCCCGTCATCGCGCCGAGCGCGAGGAACATGCCGGTCGACTCGATCATCACCACGATCATGACCAGACACATCGTCACGATCGGCACGACGGAGAATTGCGGCACGCCGAACTGGAACGGCACCACCACGGCGACCCAGGCGGCGGCATCGACAGGCGCGAAATTCATCTTGCCCAGCAGCGCCGCCACCACCGCGCCGGCAACAGTCCCGAGGAGCACGGCGATGTTGCGCAGGAAGCCCTTCGACCAGCGGGTGATCGCCAGGATCACCAGCAGCACGAACAGCGCGATCAGCAACCCCTCCGGCGCGCCATAGGCCGGGTTGGGCACCTGCATCGCCGTCCCGTCCACCACCTTCGTCAGCGTCGGCAGTCCCCCGCCCGCCCAGTTGATGCCGATGCGCATCAGCGACACGCCGATCACGAGAATGACGGTCCCGGTCACCACCGGCGGAAAGGCGGGCAACATGCGGCTGACCAGCGGGGCGACGATGACGCCGAAAATACCGGCAGCGATCACCGCGCCATAGATGGTCAGCAGCGCGTCGGCCGGTGTGAACGCTGCACCCGCCACGGCCTTCGCCGCCGCCACCATCGCCAGCATCGGCGCCACCGAGGCGAAGGTAACGCCCATCATCACCGGCAGCCGGATGCCCAGCCCTGGCAGCCCGAGCGACTGCACCAGCGTCGCGATACCGCAGGCGAACAAGTCGGCGCTGATCAGCAGCGCCTTCTGGTCCGGCGCCAGACCCAGCGCGCCCCCCACGATCAGCGGCACGGCCACCGCGCCGGCATACATCACCAGCACATGCTGGATGCCCAGTGCCGCGAGGCGCGGGACCGGAAGAATTTCATCCACCGGCGATATCGTCGTTGACATGGTTGCGTTTCCCCGTTCCCCCGGTCAGGCCGGATGTTTCATCACGGCGCCGGACTCACCGTTCCCGCGGCCGCAACGACCAAGACAAGCCCGGATACAGGGCGCCCGCAAGCCGCGCCGCGTCGGTCAGGGCGCGTTTGCGGCCGAAAGGTCGCGGGGTGCGCCGTGACCGGAGGCGATCTGCATGGCGCCACGCACGGCTTGGCGGAACGCCTCGTCGAAATTCACCCCGGCGAGGCCCCAGCGGTAATCGCGCCCCTGCCAGAGCACATGCCACGCGCCGACCCAGCCGTGCGCCGCCTCGCTCAGGTCCAGGCTGCCGGTCAGCACCAGCTGGCCGGGCTCGGGCGGCGGCGGTAACGGTGTGGGCGGGATGGCGACTTCCATGCCGTACCGCTGCCCGCTCTCCGCCCAGGCGGCGCGCATCCCCTCCGCGCGCGGTTCGGCCTCGGTGATGTCGAACGCGCCGCTGGGGGTCCGCACATGGATCAGCGGCACGATCACCGGGCGCGGGTCCGGCCAGGGCGCGCGGCCGAGCGCGCGCAGCGTCGCGTCGATCTTCTCCGGCACGAAGCGCGCCGTCAGGTTGAACGGCCGGTCCGAACTGCCCTGCTCGTCATGATGAGGCAGCCCGCTCATGCGGTCCCAGTAGTCGATGCCGGCGACGAAATCGCCCGCCCGCGCGTCCAGCGCGGCCACACGGGGATCGTCAGCCAGCACCGGGTCGCCGGAGACCTTCACCAGCACGTCGGTCAGGCACACGGCGAGGCCCGCCGGGCGGCTGCGCATATCGGTGCCGGTGACGATGGTGCGCGCCTCGTAGCGCCCCAGCGCGATCGGCTGGCGCAGCGCCGCGACGGCCGGCAGCGCCACCAGTATCGCGAGCAGGACCAACAGCCTTCGCATTGCTCCCCCCCCGGCATCGTCGCGGTCAGTCGCCCGACAGCGCCTCGTCCAGATCGCGGATCAGGTCCGCCGCCGTCTCCAGCCCGACCGAAAGCCGGATCACGTCCGGCCCCGCCCCTGCGGCGGCGCGCTGCTCGTCGGTAAGCTGGCGATGCGTCGTGCTGGCCGGATGCAGGATCAGGCTGCGCGTGTCGCCGATATTGGCAAGGTGGGAGAAGATGCGCACCCGCTCCACCAGTTTTGTTCCAGCTTCGTAGCCACCCTTCACGCCGAACGTGAACACCGAGCCTGGGCCGATCGGCAGGTATTTTTCTGCCAGCCCCCGGAACGGGCTGCCGTGCAGCCCGGCATAGGACACCCAGGCGACGCGCGGGTGGCCGGACAGGAACTCCGCCACCGCGCGCGCATTCGCCACGTGGCGTTCCATGCGCAGCGGCAGCGTCTCGATGCCCATCAGCGTGAGATAGGCGTTCATCGGTGCCAGCGACGGCCCGAAATCGCGCAGCGCCACCGCGCGCGCCTTGGTGGTGAAGGCGAAATCGCCGAAATTCTCGTAGAAGCGCAGCCCGTGATAGGCGGGCTCCGGCTCGGTCAGGGAGGGGAACTTGCCGCCTTGATACCAGTCGAACTTGCCGGACTCGACGACCACGCCGCCCAGCGAATTGCCGTGGCCGCCGAGGAACTTCGTCACTGAATGGATGACGATGTCGGCGCCCCATTCGATCGGGCGGCAGAGATAGGGGCTGGCCAGCGTGTTATCGACGATCAGCGGCAGCCCCGCGCCGTGCGCGATGGCGGCGACGGCTTCGAGGTCCACCACCACGCCGCCGGGATTGGCGAGGCTCTCGACAAAAATCGCCTTGCAGCGCGGCGTGAGCGCGCGGCGGAAATTCTCCGGGTCGGTCGGATCGACGAAATGGCAATGCCAGCCGAGCTTGGGGAACGACTGCGCGAACTGCGTCAGCGTGCCGCCATACAGATTGCGCGAGGCGACGAACTCGTCGCCCGGCCCGAGCAGGGTGAAGAAGGTGATGAACTGCGCCGCGTGGCCGGAAGCGGCGGCCACGCCCGCGCGCCCGCCCTCCAGCGCCGCCACCCGCTCCTCCAGCACAGCCACCGTCGGGTTCGACAGGCGGGTATAGACGTGGCCGAAACTGTGCAGGTTGAACAGCGAGGCCGCGTGATCCACGTCGTCGAACACGTAGGACGTGGTCTGGTAGATCGGCGTGGAGCGCGCCCCGGTGGCCAGATCGGGCGCGGCGCCGGCGTGAATCGCCTTGGTCTCGAACCCCTGGTCGGCGGTGCGCGCGGGCGATGGGCGGGGGCGGTGGGGCTTGGCCTGCGGCGGTTCCGGCGCGCGGTTGCGGATCAGGCCGGAGTTGACCCCGTACCACGATAACTCGCCGCCGAGGCGGCCGAACTCGATCTTGACGCAGCGGTCCATGACGACCTCGATCCCGGCCGCCTCCGCCTTGGCCGCCGCCGTGTCGTTGCGCACGCCAAACTGCATCCACACCACTTTGGCGCCGATGGCGATGGCGTCGTCCACGATCGGGCCGACATGCTCGGGGGCACGGAAAATGTCCACGAGGTCGATCGGCACCGGAATGTCGCGCAGTGAGGCGTACACGGTCTCGCCCGCCAGCTCCTGGCCGGCAAGCCCGGGGTTGACCGGGATGCAGCGATAGCCCTTGCCCTGCATGTATTTGAGAACAAACGTGCTGGGCCGGTTCCAGTTGGCCGAGGCGCCGACCACGGCAATGGTGCGGGTGCGCTGCAAGATGCCCCGGATTTTGGCATCCGGGTACGAGAGCGCCGGGAGCTGGTCCATGTGTGGTTCCTCCGCCGAGGCGCGCATGTTGCACCGCGCGCCGGCCTTGAACAGCCCCGCCGCTGCCCGTAGCGTCCGGCAGCGCAAGCGGGGGGTTTTGCATGCGGACGCTCGGCGTTTTCCTGGTCGAACTGCTGGCCCGCTACGGCGTGGACACGATTTTCGGCATTCCCGGCGTGCACACGGCGGAACTCTATCGCGGCCTCACCGGCGGCCCGATCCGCCACATCACCCCGCGCCACGAGCAGGGCGCGGGCTTCATGGCGGACGGCTATGCGCGCGTCAGCGGCAGGCCCGGCGTGTGCTTCGTCATCACCGGCCCCGGCCTGACCAACATCCTGACGGCGATGGGACAGGCCTACGCCGATTCGGTGCCGATGCTGGTGATCTCGGCGGTGAACGCGCGTGGGGCGATGGGCTCGGGCGATGGGCACCTGCACGAATTGTCCGACCAGCGGCGAATGGCCAGCGCGGTGGCCGCGTTCAGCCACACCGTCACCGATCCGTCCGAGCTGCCGCAGGTGATCGCCCGCGCCTTCGCGGTCTTTGCCGCCGCGCGGCCGCGCCCGGTGCACATCGAAATCCCGCTCGACCTCATTGTTGCCTCGTCCGAGGGACTGGCGCTGCCGGAGCATCCGCCGGCGATCGCACCGCCGGTGCCGCCGGCGCAGGCACTGGCGACCGCCGCATCCTGGCTCGCGGAGGCGCGCGCGCCGCTGATTTTCGCGGGCGGCGGCGCCACGCGCGCGGCGCCGGCGCTGCTGCGGCTGGCCGAGCGGCGGGACGCGCCGGTGGTGGTGACCATCAACGCGCGTGG
>JAKBCB010000341.1 GCA_021808185.1 Pseudomonadota bacterium | reverse complement strand
GACGGTGGGCGGCGAGGTGAATTTCCATCCCGCCTACAACGGCAACCCGCTGGTCAACGCGATGACCGTGGGCATCGCCAAACAGGACAAGATCTTCCTGTCGGCCGCCGCCGGCGTGGGCAACCCGGTGATCTATGTCGGCTCGAAAACCGGGCGCGACGGCATCCATGGCGCGACCATGGCGAGCACCGAGTTCGGCAAGGATTCGGAAGAAAAGCGCCCGACCGTGCAGGTGGGCGACCCGTTCACCGAGAAGCTGCTGATCGAAGCCTGCCTGGAACTGATGGCCACCGACGCCATCGTGGCGATTCAGGACATGGGGGCGGCGGGCCTGACCAGCTCCTCGGTGGAGATGGCGGGCAAGGGCGGCGTCGGCATCGAGCTGGACCTGGACGCGGTGCCGCAGCGCGAAACCGCGATGACCGCCTACGAGATGATGCTGTCGGAAAGCCAGGAGCGGATGCTCATCATCATCCGCCCGGACCGGCAGGAGATGGCGCGGGCGATCTTCGAGAAATGGGAGCTGGATTTCGCCGTCATCGGCCACCTGACGGACACCGGCCGCATCGTCGTCCGGCACAAGGGCGCGGTGGAAGCGGACATCCCGCTCGCGCCGCTGGCCGATCAGGCGCCGCTGTATCACCGCCCGACCGCCGACACCCCGGCACCCGCCCCGCTCGGCCCGGTCGCCGCGCCGCTCGGCATGGCGGACGCGCTGATGCAGTTGATCGCCTGCCCGGACCTGTGCTCGCGCGCCTGGGTGTGGGACCAGTACGACGCCACCGTGGGCGGACAGACCGTGAAGCGCCCCGGGGCGGCGGATGCCGCCGTGGTGAAGCTCGATGGCCACGCCCGCGCGCTGGCGCTGACCACGGATTGCACCCCGCGCTACTGCGCCGCCGACGCCCGCGCGGGTGGCGCGCAGGCGGTGGCGGAGGCGTGGCGCAACATCACCGCCGTGGGTGCCCGTCCGCTGGCCGTGACCGACAACATGAATTTCGGCAACCCGGAAAAGCCCGAGATCATGGGCCAGTTCGCCAACGCCATTCGCGGCATGGCCGAAGCCTGCGTGGCGTTGGACTTCCCGGTCGTGAGCGGCAATGTCAGCCTGTACAACGAGACCGAGGGCAAGCCGATCCTGCCGACGCCGGCCATCGGCGGGCTGGGCGTGCTGGACGACGCGGCCAAGGCCGTGGGCATCGCGCCCGAGGCCGGCCTGTCGCTGATCCTGGTCGGCGCCACCGAGGGGCATCTGGGCCAGTCGCTCTGGCTGCGCGAGATCTGCCACCGCGAGGACGGGCCGCCGCCGCCGGTCGATCTGGTGGCCGAACGCCGAAACGGAGATTTCGTGCGCGGCGAGATCCTTGCCGGCCGAGTCGCCGCCTGCCACGACGTTTCGGACGGCGGGGCGCTCCTGGCGGTCGCGGAAATGGCGCTGGCCGGCGACATCGGCGTCGATCTCCAGCCGCGCCAGGACAGCATCGCGCCGCACGCGTTCTGGTTCGGCGAGGATCAGGCGCGCTACATCGTGGCGGTGCGTGACGCCGCCGGCCTGCTCGCCGCCGCCAAGGCGGCCGAGGTGCCGGCCAGCCTGCTCGGCCGCACCGGTGGCGCGCATTTGACACTGCCGGGCGGTGCCACAATATCGGTGGACGCGCTGCGGCGCGCGCATGAGCGTTTTCTGCCGGCCTGGATGGACGAGGCCGGCTAACACGGAGGGGATTATCGCGATGGCGATGGCGGCGAGCGAGATCGAGGCCCTGATCCGGGCCGCCCTTCCGGATGCGCGCGTGACCATCGAGGATCTGGCGGGCGACGGCGACCACTACGCCGCGACCGTGGTCAGCGACATGTTCCGCGGCAAGTCGCGCGTGCAGCAGCATCAGCTTGTCTTCGCGGCCCTGCGCGGCCGCATGGGGGGCGAGCTGCACGCGCTCGCGCTCCAGACCTCAGCCCCCGAATAAGGACCCCACGATGAGCGACCCGACGATCGAGCGCATCCAGAGCGAAATCACCGAGAACCCGGTGATGCTGTACATGAAGGGCAACGCGATGTTCCCGCAATGCGGGTTCTCGGCCCGCGTGGTGCAGATCCTCACCCACATGGGCGTGCCGTTCAAGACCGCGAACGTGCTCGAGGACGCGGCGCTGCGCGACGGCATCAAGGCGTTCAGCAACTGGCCGACCATCCCGCAGCTCTATGTAAAGGGCGAGTTCGTCGGCGGCTGCGATATCGTGACGGAAATGTTCCAGAGCGGCGAGTTGGCCACCCTGCTGGACGAAAAGGGCGTGCCGCACGAAGCGGCGGCGTAGAAGCGCATCCTCATAGGGCGGGCGCAGGCCCGCCCGTTGCGGACAAAAGTGGCGGGCCTGCGCCCGCCCTACAGGCTTGGCGATGCCGGCTCGGCCGCCACCCGCGTCACGAACTCCGCCGGCGAGGTGATCTCCAGCATTTCCAGATCCTCGCTGTGCCGCACCTCGCGGTGGCGCACGCCGGGCGGCTGATAGACGGAGGAGCCGACCTCCAGCCGCGCCATGCCGATATCCTCGTACTCGAACTCGACCCAGCCGCGCAGCACGAACACCATCTGGAATGCCAGATCGTGCGTGTGCCATTCAGGCTTCGGCCCCTCGCCCGGCACCGCGCGGATCACATGGGCGCCGAACGCGCCGGCGCTGGCGGCGCGGATGCCGAGGTCGCGATAGGCGAAGAATGCGCGCAAACCGTGGTCGAACGCGGCCCCCGCGCTGTGCGTGACGGTCGTGACGGATGCCATGGCCACCTGCCTTTCGGGCAGGCAGCTTAGCGCGCCGCCCGCGTCAGGACAGCCCGGCGTTGTCGGCCTGGGCCACGGGCGGCGCCAGCCACCATTTCGCCAGCAGTTCCCACGCGTCGGGATCGGGGATGCGGGTGTAATCCTTCGGCATCGTGCCGACCACGCGGGGCGCCGCGATCTTGCTCAGCCCCTCGCGGATCGCCGACAGGACATGCCCGGGCGCGACCAGCACCAACTGGTCGAACGCGCCGTGCTCGGCTTCCTCATTCAGCCGATGCGCGATTTCGGTGGCGAACTGGTGCTTGTCCAGATGATGCGGCTCGTGCCGCAGCGCCGGCGGATAATGCGGGTGTTCGGCAATGCCGAGCGGCAGCAATTGCCGGAAGCGGCCCTCTTGCTCGTCCGGCACCACGATGCGCGCGCGTTCGCCGTCCGCGATCAACACCCAGACCTGCGGTTGCTTCGAACGTGTCATGTGCCCCTCCTCGATATTCTTATCGCAGGCACATGGTTACGCCCGGCCAGCCGCGCGAGATTTGATCCCGATCAACCTGCCGTGCCGCGAAACGCGGGTCAGGCGGCGGTCTTTTGCGCCTTGAAATCCTTGATATCGCGAAAGGTCAGGCCAGGATGCAGCCCTTCGGTCCGGCGCATCATGAAGGCGGAACTGGCGAGAAACACCGGGTCGCCGTCCACGTCGTCGGCGATGGCGCTGCGTTGCTCATCGACGAACTTCGCGACGGCCGCCTTGTCGCCGTAGATCCAGCGGGCAAGCTGGAACGGCGTCTGCTCGAAGCCGATCTTCACGCCGTATTCCGCCGCCAGCCGCGCCTGCAATACATCGAGCTGCAAGGTGCCGACCACGCCCACCATCGGCGGCGCGCCGTCCTGCGGGCGGAACAGCTGCACCACGCCTTCCTCGGCCAGTTCCTGCAGGGCCTGCCGCAGCTTCTTCGCCTTCATCGCGTCGTCCAGCCGGACGCGGCGGAGGATTTCGGGCGCGAAATAGGGCACGCCCACGAAGTTCAGATCCTCGTCCTCGCTCAGCGTGTCGCCGATGCGCAGCGTGCCGTGGTTGGGGATGCCGACGACATCGCCCGCGAATGCCTCGTCCGCCGTCTGCCGCTCGCGGGCGAAGAAGAATTGCGGCGCGTGCAGCGGGATCAGCTTGCCGGTGCGCACCTGCTTCAGCCGCATTCCACGCGCGAGCCGGCCGGAGCAGACGCGGGCGAAGGCGATGCGGTCGCGGTGGTTCGGGTCCATGTTCGCCTGGATCTTGAACACCAGCGCGGTCAGCATCGGCTCGCTCGCCTCCACCACCCGCGTATCGGCCGCCTGGGCGCGCGGACGCGGGCCGTATTCCACCAGCCCGTCGAGCAGGTCGGCCACGCCGATCTCACGGATGGCGCTGCCGAAGAACACCGGCGTCAGGTGGCCGGCCGCGAATTCCTCGACATTGAATTCCGGCAGCGCCGCGCGCACCAGATCGAGTTCCTCGCCCATCGCCTGCATCCGTGGGTCGGACTGCGACAGCTCCACCGTCAGGTGGTATTCGCGCTTGCGCAGGTCGTACGTGCCGACGAACTCCGCGGCACGGCCCACCGGCCATGTCACCGGCGCCGTGTCGAGCGCGAGCGAGGACGAAACCTCATCCAGCAGCGCGAACGGGTCCTGGCTCTCGCTGTCCATCTTGTTGATGAACGTGAGGATGGGGATGTCGCGCATCCGGCAGATCTCGAACAGCTTGCGCGTGCGCGCCTCGATGCCCTTGGCCGCGTCGATGACCATCACGGCGGCGTCCACCGCCGTCAGGGTGCGATAGGTGTCCTCGGAAAAGTCCTCGTGGCCCGGCGTGTCGAGCAGGTTGAACACGCAGCCGCCG
>JAKBCB010000340.1 GCA_021808185.1 Pseudomonadota bacterium | reverse complement strand
CCGGAGAAGAATTCCACCTTGACCATGGCCCTGCTTGCCCTGTCCGGGGCGGCGGATGCAACCATGGATCGCGCGCGGGCCAGCGCGCTTGCACGCCACGGGCAGGGCGCTATGTCCGGCACCTGGAAACGACCGCAACGGAGGCTGACATGAAGCGCGTGATGTTCACCGGCGGCAGCGGCAAGGCGGGGCGCCATGTCGTGCAATACCTCGTCGAGCACGGCTGCCAGGTGCTGAACCTGGACACCAAGCCGCTCGACAATCCGGCGGTGCGCACGCTGATCACCGACATCACCGATAGCGGGCAGGTGTTCAACGCGCTGTCGTCCTACATGGGCCTGCACGAGTTCGACCCCTCGCTGCGGCCGCGGCCGGTGGACGCGGTGGTGCACTTCGCCGCCATCCCGCGCATCATGATTACGCCGGACAACGAGGTGTTCCGCGTCAATACCATGGGCACCTACAACGTCATCGAGGCGGCGGTGAAGCTCGGCATCAAGAAGGTGATCGTCGCTTCGTCCGAGACGACGTTCGGGATTGTCTTCAATTACGAGCCGCGCGACCCTGTTTATCTGCCGCTGGACGAAGAGTACCCGGTCGATCCGCCGGACTCCTACGCGCTGTCCAAGGTCTGCAACGAGGCGACGGGCAAAGCGTTCGCGACCCGCACCGGGGCGGACATCTACGCCATCCGCATCGGCAACGTGATCGAGCCGCACGAATACGCCAAATTCCCCGAGTTCTTCAAAGATCCGGGCGGGCGCAAGCGGATCATGTGGAGCTATATCGATGCGCGCGACCTGGGCCAACTGGTGACGCGGGCAATCGAGACCGACGGGCTGGGCTTCCAGGTCTTCAACGCGGCGCAAGACGATTGCTCGTCCGACTTGCCGACGGCGGAATTGCTGAAGCGGTTCTACCCGAATGTGCCGGTGAAGACGGCGCTGGGCGAGTACGAAACCCTGCTGTCCAACCGCAAGGCCAAGCAGATGCTCGGCTTCAAACCCGCGCACTCATGGCGGGACGCGCTTCAGCAGCGCGCATAGGGATCGGCATGCGGCGCGCGGCCACGGCCTTGCGCGCCGCATGCATCACGGCGGCAAGCTCGTCCGGCGTCACCCCGTCGGCATCCATCAGCATCCGGGTCAGCGGGTCGCTCACCAACGTCTCGAACGTCAGCGGACGCGTGGTGTTCTGGAACATCGAGTCGGCCTCCCGTTTCGCTCGGCCCCAGCTAAGGCCCGACCGTGTCTCCGCCGCGATAACAAAAGGTGAAAAACCGGACACGTGCTGGCAGCGCCACGAAGATGAAAATTCTCTCATCGGACGGTCATCCGGGCGACCGCAAACTGTCATCGTTTGCCACATAGAAACCCCGCGATGGCCGCGCGCGCCCCACGCGGCCAGACGTGCTTTCACACGGATGAACATGGACCGATGATGAAACACACAGCCCTCGCGATGCTCCTGCTCGCGTCCACCATGCTCGGGACCGCGCACGCGGACCAGGACGACATGCGCAACCAATACCGTGCGCCCGAGGCCGAGGTGCCGCACGGCATTCCGCATCTGGATCATGTCTTCCTGATCGAGATGGAGAACCACGGCTACGCCCAGATCATCAACAACCCCTCGGCGCCGTTCATCAACGCCGAGGCGGCGAACGCCAATCTGGCCACCAACTACTTCGCCGTCGGCCACCCGAGCCTGACCAACTATCTGGAGCCGGTCGGCGGCTCGAACTTCGGCGTGCGTAACGACCATTCGCCGGACTGGCACAACACCAACTGCAAGCCGAACCTCGCGACCGGCATCCCCAGCCTCGAAGCCACCAGCGGCGCGATCTGCCCGATCGCCGGCGTGGGCATGGACGCCGAGACGCCCGCCGTGGACATGACGAACGAAGTGTCTGGCGCGCCGGGCGAGAACGACATCGACGGCGTGAAGTTCTATGCGGCCGCCAAGACCGTCGGCAAGACCATCGCCGACCAGCTTCGCGAGCACGGCAAGACCTGGAAGGCGTACGAGGAAAACATGCCGGCCACTGGCGCCGACAGCGTCAACACCTCGGACGGTTCGTGGAGCAACCTGTCGGTCTTCACCGCCGCGCAGCAGGCGATGGGCCTGACCAACGGCAACATCGTGGCGCGCTACGCGGTCAAGCATAACCCGTTCGCCTATTTCGCCTCGATCCAGGCGACGGCGGTGGACGGCAAGATCCCGGGCATGGCCGGCTTCGATGGCAGCGAAGGCCTGTGGGCGGATCTGGCCAGCGGCAAGGCGCCGAACTTCTCGCTGATCGCGCCGAGCCAGTGCAACGACATGCACGGGCAGGGCAATGGCGGGCCGTTCTGCGCCTACGACCCGAACGACAACGGCACGCAGACCGGCCTGAACCCGGCGCTGATCGCGCAGGGCGACATGGCGGTGCAGAAGATCGTCACCGCGATCAAGGCCTCGCCTGTGTGGAACTCGCGTGAGCGTTCGGCCATCGTCATCATCTGGGACGAGAACGACTACGCCGTGGCGCCGATCAACAACCGCGTCGTCGCCATCGTGGACAAGAACTACGGGCTGCAAGGCTCGCAGAGCAACCACTACTACAACCACTTCTCGCTGCTGCGCAGCATGGAGGCGGGCCTGGGCCTGCCGTGCCTCAACCATGCCTGCGACGCATCGAGCCGCGTGATGAGCGACCTGTTCCAGTAAGCCTTTATCGACGTGCCTTGGCGCGCCGCCGTCCAACCGGACGGCGGCGCGTTCGCGTTGCGGCCTCAGGCGCGGGCGCGCGCGTTCTCCGGGTCGTACGGGCTGTCGGCCACCACGCGCGCGGGATATTTCTCGCCCAGCATGCGGATCGAAAGCGGCGTGCCCTCGGCGGCGAAGTCGGGGCGGACGAAGCCCATGGCGATCTGCTTGCCGAACGCGACGGAGTAGCCGCCGCCGGTCGCGCGCCCGACCACCGTCTCACCCGACCACAGGCTTTCCACGCCCCACGGATCGGCATCCGCCGGGCCGTCGATCAGGATCGTCACCATCTTCCAGCGCTGCTTGTCCTTGTTGGCGGCAAGCGCGGCGCGGCCGGTGAAGTCGGCGTTCTTGTCCAGGCGGATGAAGCGATCCAGCCCGCTTTCCCAGGCCGAGACTTCCTTGGACAGTTCGGTGCCCATGCCGCGATAGGATTTCTCCAGCCGCAGCCAGTTCATCGCGCGGATGCCGACCAGCTTCATGTCGTGCGGGCGGCCGGCTTCCTCCAGCACGTCGAAGATGTGGTTGTGGTACTCGATGGGATGATGGATTTCCCAGCCGAGTTCGCCGACATAGTTCACCCGCATCAACCGGACGGGCGCCATGCCGACGGTGGCCTGCTGGCCGGTCAGCCAGGGGAACGCCTTGTTGCCGAGATCGAGCCGGTCCACCAGCGGGGCCAGCACGTCGCGCGCCTTCGGCCCGGCGACGACGAACACGCCGAACTGGTTGGTGACTTTCTGAAGCTGTACGGAGCGGTCGGACGGCAGCGAGCGGCTGAGGAAGTCCCAGTCGTATGTTTCCATCGCGCCCGCGCCGACGAGATAGAAGCTGTCCGGCCCGTCGCGCATGATGGTGAATTCGCTGCGCGTGCCGCCGTTTTTGGTCAGCGCGTGGGTCAGTTGGATGCGGCCGTCCTTCTGCGGCAGGCGGTTGGCCACCAGCTTGTCGAGCCACTCGTTCACGCCGGGGCCGCTGGCCTGGTATTTGGCGAAGGTGCCGGCTTCGATCAGGCCGACATTGTTGCGCATCGCCTCGGCCTCGGCCTTCACGTAGGGCCACCAGTTGCCGCGACGGAACCCGTGCTGTTCCTTGAAGTCGCCGCCGGGGCCGTAGAAATTCGGCCGCTCCCAGCCGAATTTCTGCCCGAACACGGCGCCGCGCGCCTTCAGGCGGTCGTACGAGGGCGCGGTGCGCAGCGGGCGCGCGGCCGGGCGTTCCTCGTCCGGGTAGTGCAGCACGAAGACGTGGGCGTAGGCTTCCTCGTTCTTGGCGATGGTGTAGGGGCGGGTGCCGTACCCGCCGAAGCGGCGCGGGTCGATGGCCAGCGTGTCGATCTCGGCCTCGCCCTCGACGATCATCTGGGTCAGGTACTTGCCGGCGCCGCCGGCCGCCGTGATGCCGAACGAGAAGCCCTCCGCCAGATACAGGCCGGGCAGGCCAGGGGCAGGGCCGACCAGAGGGTTGCCGTCCGGCGTGTAGCTGATCGGGCCGTTATAGACCGTCTTGACGCCGCCCTTCTCGAAGCAGGGCATACGGAAGAAGGCTTCCTCGATATGCCATTCCAGCCGGTCCAGGTCGGGCGGCAGCAACTCGGCCTTGAACCCCTCCGGCACGCCGTAGGCGCCCCAGACGGGCGCGCCGTTCTCGTACGGGCCGAGGATCAGGCCGCCGCGTTCCTCGCGCATGTACCAGCGCGCGTCGGCGTCGCGCAGCACCGGATGCTCCGGGTTGCCGGCCTTGCGCCATTCGACGATCTCGGGGATCTCGTCGGTGACGATGTACTGGTGCTCCACCGGGATCACCGGGATGGTCAGCCCCACCATCGCCGCCGTTTGCAGCGCGTGGTTGCCGGTGGCGGTGACCACCACGTCGCAGACGATATCGCCCTGATCGGTCGAGACCTTCCATT
>JAKBCB010000339.1 GCA_021808185.1 Pseudomonadota bacterium | reverse complement strand
TTCGCCCGGCGCAACATGGCGCGCAGGAAGCTCAGCCGGGTCGCGTGCATCGCGCCCATGCGGGCCAGCCGCATGACGGTGTCCGGCGGTCGGAGCGCCACGGTCATGCCGGCAGCAGCGCGCGCACGCGGGCGAGCAATCCCGCGTCGATGGCAACGCCCTCGCGTTCGGCGCGCGCGCGGGCCGCGCGGCGACGCGAGCCGGGCAGACGCGCGCCGGGTTGCGCGGCGAAGGCCGCGAGCACCTCGCCGAGACGCTCGGCGAACGCGCCGCCGGAACTGGCCTCCGGCGCGAAGGCGATGAAAAACTGGCCGGTGCGCGGCGGCCCACCGGCCGGGCCGGAGAACGGCGCGGCCCGCACGCCGGGGGTGGCGCCGGTCAGGCATGCCGCCATCACCTCCACCAGCAACGCGGCGCCGACGCCCTTCGCGCCACCCGAGGGCATCATGGTGCCGCGCAAGGCCGCCTGCCCGTCCGTCGTCGGCTTTCCGTCGCTGTCCAGCGCCCAGCCGGGCGGCAACGGCTCGCCGGCGCGGGCGCGCTTCATCACCTCGCTTTTGGCGACGACGCTGGCGCTCTGGTCGATCACGAAGGCCGGCCCGTCCGCGCCGGGCACGGCGAGCGACCACGGGTTGGTGCCGAGCACCGGCTTCAGCGCCCCCCATGGCGCGATGGAAGCGGGCGCGTTGGTGAAGCCGAGCGCCACCAGCCCGGCCGCCGCGATGCGTTCGGTGTGGTAGCCGAGCACGCCGCAATTGTACGAATTGCGGATCGCCAGTGTGGCGACACCCTGCGCGCGCGCCAGCGGCGGCAGCGCCTCGATCCCGATGTCGATGGCCGCATGCGCGAAGCCGGAGCCCGCATCCACCACCAGCACGCCGGGCGCGGGGTGCTCCAGCGTCGGCTCGGCGCTGCCCACGACCTTGCCGACATCCAGGTGCTCGCAATAGGTCGGCAGGTAGGCAAGGCCATGCGAGGCGAGGCCGTCGCGCTCGGCGGCCGCGATGCCGCGCGCCAGCGCCGTGGCCGCCCGCGCATGGGCGCCGTGCGCCAGCAGCGCGGTGCGCGCGAGATCCTCGATGGCAGCGACCGACAGCGTCTCGTGCGTCATTCTCCCCCCTCGAACGCCGGCCGGAAGGCGGCGCGGAAAAATCGCTGCCAGTTGGTGCCGAGCACCTGCTCGGCGTCCGCGACGGAAAACCCCGCCGCGCGCAAGCCCTCGGCCAGATTGGCAAATCCGCGGCTGTCCTGGAACCACTCCGGTTGCGGCGGAAAGGCCAGGGGCGGCCGCGATGCGGCCGCGCGCGTCCACTTTCCCTCGCGCATCCAGGCCAGAATCTCGTCCGGCTGATCCTGGCAGAGGTCCGAGCCGATGCCCAGGCGCTGCACGCCGACGATCTCCGCCGCGCGCGCGGCCATCTCGCAGAACGCGGCCAGCGTGGTCGCCGAGCCGTCGCGCAGATGGTGCGGATACAGCGACAGGCCCAGCATCCCGCCCCGCTCGGCCAGGGCCCGCATCAGCGCCTCGGACACCTGCCGCTTGCCCTCGCGCCAGCTCGCCGGCGTCGCGTGGGTGATGGCGACCGGTCGGGCGGAGGCGGCGATGGCCTCGCGCGCGGTGCGCTCGCCCGCGTGCGAGAGGTCGATGACCATGCCGAGCCGGTTCATCTCGCGGATCACCTCGCGGCCCATGCGGGTCAGGCCGCTGTCCTCCGCCTCCTGCCAGCCGCAGCCGAGCAGGGACTGGTTGTTGTAGGTCAGTTGCATCACCCGGATGCCAAGCTCGTGCAGCACGGCGACGAGGCCGAGATCGTCCTCGATCGGCAGCGGGTTTTGCAGGCCGAGGATGATGGCGGTGCGGTTCGAGGACAGCGCCCGCATCAGGTCGGCGGCCGAGCGGCCGGGCAGGATCAGGTCGGCGTGCTCGCGAAACCGCCAGTTCCAGGCGACGATCCGGTCCACGGTGGGGCGGAACGCCTCGTGATAGGCGACGGTGACATGCACCGCCGAAAGCCCGGCCTCGCGCATCTGCTCGAAGGTCGTGCGCGACCAGTTGCAGAATTGCAGCCCGTCCACCCAGCCGGCGCGCGGCGTTGTCATGCGGCATCCTTTCGCGTGCGGCGCCCCTGCGCCAGCCAAGCCCGCCCGCCGCCCGCCGTCAACGGCGGGCGCATCCGGCAGGCGCGTGCGGGGCACACCCGGCTGGCGCCGGGCGGCGAGTGGTGTAAACGCTGTTCACATGACATTTGATAAGTCCCCGGACGGGCGCGGGCGCGGCTACCACCACGGCAACCTGCGCGAGGCGCTGATCGAAACCGCGCTGCGGCTGATCGCCGAGCGCGGCCCCTCCGGCTTCGCCTTCGTCGAACTGGCGCGCGCCGCCGGGGTCAGCCCCGCCGCCCCGTACCGCCACTTCGCCGACCGCGGCGCGCTGCTTGCGGAGGTCGCGCGGCGCGGGTTCGAGCGGTTCACCGAGGCTCTGGAAACTGCCTGGAACGGCGGCAGGCCCGACCCGGTGACGGCGCTGGAAGCCTGCGGCCGCGCCTATCTCGCGTTCGCCCGCCGCGAGCCCGCCTCCTATGCCGTGATGTTCGAGACCGGTATCCCGCTGGAGGACGATCCGGCCTTGCGCGCGGCCTCCGAGCGCGCCTTCGCCGTGCTGCGGCGCGCCTCCGAGGCGCTGTGCGCGACGATGACGCAGAATCGTCCGCCGGCGCTGATGGTGGCGCTGCACATCTGGTCGCTGGCGCACGGCATTGCCTCGCTGTTCATCGGCCACGGGGAAAGCGGGCGGCGGCGGCTGCCGATGACGCCGGAGGATCTGCTGGAAGCCGGGGTGCTGATCTATCTGCAATCGCTCGGCCTCGGCGCCGCGCGGGCGACCCCCTGACCAGGTGCGCTTGACTCAGGCATACGGCCGACCCATGATGTAAATGTGATTTACATTCACACGGAGGCGACACGATGATGCTCGCGGCCAGGGTTGACGAGTACGGCAAGGCCGGCTGGATCGCCGCGACGGTCCTGGGCTTTGTGCTGTGGTGGCCGGTTGGCCTCGCGATGCTCCTGTTCGCCGGGTGCAGCGGCCGGCTGCGGCGGCGCTGGTACAACGAGATGCCGGGGCGGTGGCACAACATGGGCGACGGGACGTGCGGCTGGGCGCCCTGGGGCCGCGCGCGGCGCCGCGAAAGCTGGGGCGGCGCCGGCGGCGGCGGCGGGCCGAGCGGCAACCAGGCATTCGACGACTACCGCGCCGAGACCCTGCGCCGGCTGGAGCAGGAACAGCGCGAGTTCCTGGAATATCTGGAGCGGCTGCGGCGCGCCAAGGACAAGGCCGAGTTCGACCAGTTCATGTCCGAGCGCCGCCATGGCCGCCCCGCCGGCACCCCGCCGGGCGACACGGTCTGATCCTTCCGGTTATCGCCACGACAAACCCGCCCGGGGCAGCCGCCCCGGCCGGGTTGCGTTCGCTTTGGCAGCCCTGATCCGCGCCTTGCGGCTTGCTCTTGGGCTGAAATTCCGCCATATCGCCGCCGTCGGCCGGCCTGCCTCGCGCGGGCGGGGCCGATAATTCACACGCGGGGCGCCTCCCCGGCCCAGTCGGGCCAGGTTCCGGTGCCATCTCGGCGCAGGCCCCGCGGAGGTTCAACCGGACGGACAGGAGAGGTCACGCCCATGGCGATGCCCGATTTCACGCTGCGTCAGCTTCTCGAAGCCGGCGTCCATTTTGGCCACCACACGCGGCGCTGGAACCCGCGCATGGCGCCGTATCTGTTCGGCGTGCGCAACCAGGTCCACATCATCGACCTGCAACAGACCGTCCCCCTGCTGGACCGCGCGCTGCGCGCGATCCGCGACGTGACGGCGGCGGGTGGCCGCGTGCTGTTCGTGGGCACCAAGCGCGCCGCGGCCGAGTATGTCGCCGATGCGGCCAAGCGCTGCGGCCAGTATTACGTCAACCACCGCTGGCTCGGCGGCATGCTGACCAACTGGAAGACGATCACCGGCAGCATCAAGCGCCTGCGCCAGATCGACGAGCTGCTGGCCGGCGACGTGCACGGCCTGACCAAGAAAGAGATCCTGAACATCACCCGCGACCGCGAGAAGCTGGAGCGGGCGCTGGGCGGCATCAAGGAAATGGGCGGCCTGCCGGACATCCTGTTCATTATCGACACGAACAAGGAAAAGCTCGCGGTCGAGGAAGCCACCAAGCTCGGCATCCCCGTGGTCGCCGTGCTCGACAGCAACTCCGACCCGGCCGGCGTGACCTTCCCGATCCCGGGCAACGACGACGCGATCCGCGCCATCACCATGTACTGCGACCTGGTCGCGGCGGCGGTGCTGGACGGCATCAGCGCCGAAATGATGGCCAGCGGCCGCGATCTGGGCGAGGCGGAAGCCCTGCCGGCCGAGGCGCTGCCGGACGTCGCCATCGAACAGCCGGCCGCCTGACCGGCGGCCATACCCACCGGATCCCAGCGACTTAACTGGATCAAGGAGCACCGATATGGCCGAGATCACGGCCGCCATGGTGAAGGATCTGCGCGAGCGGACCGGCGCCGGCATGATGGACTGCAAGAAGGCGCTGAACGAGAACGACGGCGACATGGAAGCGGCGATCGACTGGCTCCGCAAAAAGGGCCTGTCCGCCGCCGCCAAGAAGTCGGGCCG
>JAKBCB010000338.1 GCA_021808185.1 Pseudomonadota bacterium | reverse complement strand
GCTGGCCGGCGCCGGCGGCAATTTCTGCTCGGGCGGCGATGTGCACGAGATCATCGGCCCGCTGGTGGCGATGCAGCGCGCCGGCGACACGCAGGGGCTGCTCGATTTCACCCGCATGACCGGCGATCTGGTGAAGGCGATGCGCGCCTGTCCGCAGCCGATCGTGGCCGCGATCGACGGCGTGTGCGCGGGCGCGGGGGCGATCGTGGCGATGGCGTCGGATCTGCGCCTGGGCACCGCGCGCAGCAAGGTGGCGTTTCTGTTCACCCGCGTCGGCCTCGCCGGCGCCGATATGGGCGCGTGCAACATCCTGCCGCGCATCATCGGCGCGGGGCGGGCGGCGGAACTGCTGTACACCGGCCGGTCGATGGACGGGGCCGAAGCCGAACGCTGGGGGTTTTACAACCGCTTGTGCGAGCAGGACGCGGTGCTGCGCGATGCGCGGGCGCTGGCGGCGGAGTTGGCGAGCGGGCCAACCTTCGCGCACGCGATGACCAAGCGCTGCATCCATCAGGAATGGAGCATGGACATCGACGCGGCGATCGAGGCGGAAGCGCAGGCACAGGCGATCTGCATGCAGACGCGCGATTTCGCCCGCGCGTACGAAGCCTTCGCCGCGAAGCAGCGGCCGGTGTTCGAGGGCAACTGATGACCGATCTCTCGTTCCTCGACTGGCCGTTCTTCGACGATGGGCACCGGGAATTCGCGCGCGCGCTGGATGCGTGGGCGACCGTGCACCTCGCCCACGTCGCGCACGACGACGTGGATGCGACCTGCCGCGATCTGGTGCGCCGGCTCGGCGCCGGCGGATGGCTCGCGGCGGCCGTTGCCGACGACGCGGCGAGCCTGGACGTGCGCAAGATCTGCCTCGCGCGCGACATCCTCGCCCGGCACGCGGGGCTGGCCGATTTCGCCTTTGCCATGCAGGGGCTGGGCACGGCCTCGGTCTCTCTGTTCGGCACAGCGGAGTTGCGCGCCCGCGTGCTGGCCGAGGCGCGCGCCGGAACCCGCCTGGCGGCCTTCGCGCTGAGCGAGCCCGATGCCGGTTCCGATGTTGCGGCGATGAGTACGACCGCCACGCGCACGAACGCGGGCTGGCGGATCGATGGCGGCAAAACCTGGATCTCCAACGGCGGCATCGCCGGGCATTACGTGGTGTTCGCCCGCACCGGCGAGGCGCCGGGAGCGAGGGGCATCACCGCGTTCTGCGTCGAGGCCGACACGCCCGGCCTGAGCATCGCCGAGCGCATCGAGGTGATCGCGCCGCATCCGCTGGCCACCTTGCGCTTCGAGAATTGCGTGGTGCCGGACGAATGCCGGCTCGGCGCGCCGGGCGAGGGGTTCAAGGTCGCCATGACAACGCTGGATATTTTCCGCCCCAGCGTCGGCGCCGCCGCCCTCGGCTTCGCGCGCCGCGCATTGGACGAAGCCCTGCGCCGCGCCTCGTCGCGGAAAATGTTTGGCGGCGTGTTGGCGGACTTGCAGTTGACGCAAGCGAAGTTGGCCGACATGGCGATGGCCGTCGATGCCAGCGCGCTGCTGGTCTATCGCGCCGCCTGGACGCGCGACGTGCAGAAGCGTCGCATCACCAAGGAAGCGGCGATGGCCAAGCTGCACGCCACCGAAGCCGCCCAGCGCGTGATCGACGACGCGGTGCAGATCTTCGGTGGCCTTGGTGTCGCCAGCGGCAACATCGTGGAATCGCTGTACCGCGAGGTGCGCGCGCTGCGCATCTACGAGGGTGCCAGCGAGGTGCAGAAGCTGATCATCGCGCGGCAGGTGCTGGCCGAGCCGCGCTGAGCCGGCGCTATGCCTCCAACTCGCTTTCCGCCAGCGCGCCCGTGGCCATGATGACGGCGGCGAAGGCGTTGGCGGCGAGGTGGCTCATGTGCCGCGCGCGCAGCCAGCCATGGATCAGGCCGGGATCGTCGCGGTACAGCACCGGCACGCCGGCGGCGAGCAGAACCGCCGCGTAGTCCTCGGCGTCCTGCCGCAGCGGGTCGTAGCCGGCGGCGAAGATGGCTGCTTGCGCGAGGCCGGAAAATTCGTCCGCGTCGAGCGGGGCGAACTCCGGGTCGCCCGCCGGCACCGCGCCACCGGCGAAGATTTGCTGATAGTAGGCGCAATCCTCGGCGGTCAGGCCCGGCGCCGTGGCGGCCCGCGTGCCTGCGACTCGCAGCGGGTCGGATGACAGGCCAGGGTAGATAAGGATCTGCGCGCGCGGTTGCGCGGCGCCCTGGCGCTTCAGCCGCCGACACAGTGCCGCGGCCAGATGCCCGCCCGCGCTGTCCCCGCCCACCAGCACCGGCCGCCCCTCGGGCAGCAGCGCGCGGTATGCCGCCTCCACATCGTCCAGTGCCGCTGGATAGACGTGTTCCGGCGCCAGCCGGTAATCCACCGCCAGCACCTGCACATCCGCCGCGTCGCACAGTTCGGCACAAACGTCGTCGTGGCTGTCCAGGCCGCCAAGAACAAAGCCGCCCCCGTGGCAATACAGCAGCGTGGCACCACCGCCGCCCGGCGGGGTGTAGCGGCGCACCGGAACGGCTCCCCACGGGGCCGGAACGGTGCTGTCCGCGACCGTCACCCCCTCCGGGCGCGGTGCGCGGAAGCCCGCGCAGAGGTCGTTGTAACGCGCACGGCTGTCCGCGATGCCGCCGGTGTTGGCCGCGTCCGGGTAGAAGCTGTTGCTGCGGGCGATGAAGGCACGTATCTCGGGGTCGAGCCAGCGGGCGAGCGGGTCTGGGGCGGCAGTCATGTCGGTCCTCGTGAAGAAAATTGCCTCGCTACGCCAAATCGTTTGCGCCCCTGGTGGCGCCGCGATTTCCGCTTTAGCGTCCGCGCGCAGATTGCCGCAGCTTGCGCCGCGCGGGATACCCCGTCGCGGCACGGTCACATAAATAAACGGAGGCCAAACAGTGAACGAGACCGATGACCTGATGCGTGTGCTTCGCTCCGGCGGGATGTCGCGCCGCGAGCTGCTCGGCCGCACGGCGGCGCTCGGCGCCATCGCCGCGGCCGGGGTGCCGCTGCTCGGCACCCGCCCGGCGGCGGCGGCCGAGGAGCCGAAGAAGGGCGGATCGGTGCGCATGGGCCTTGCCGGTGGCAGCACCAGCGACACGCTGGACCCGACCACTTGGACCGACTCCGTCACCCTGGTCTGCGGCTTCGCGATCTGGAACTACCTGGTCGAGAACGGCCCGGACAACAAGCCGATCCCGGAACTGGCGGAGAAGCTGGAAGCCAAGCCCGGCGCCGCCGAATGGGTTCTCGACCTGCGCAAGGGCATCAAGTTCAGCAACGGCCACGAGTTCGACGCGGACGACGCGATCTATTCGCTCAATCTGCATCGCGGCCAGACCAAGTCCGGCGCCGCAGGCCCGATGAAGGCGATCAGCGACATCAAGAAGCTGGACACGCATCAGATCCAGATCACGCTGGCCTCGGCCGACGCCGATCTGCCGTATGTGCTCAGCGACTACCACCTCGTCATGGTGCCGAACGGCTTCAAGGACTGGGCGAACCCGGTCGGCACCGGCGCCTACACGCTCGACAAGTTCGACCCGGGGGTGCGCGTCGCGCTCAAGCGCAACGCCAATTACTGGAAGCCGGGGCGTGGCAACGTCGATACCATCGAGATCACCGTCATCAACGACTCGAGCGCGCGGCTGAACGCGCTGCTGTCCGGGCAGGTGGACCTGATCCATCGCGTCGATCCCAAGACGGTCGCGCTGCTGAAGAAGAACCCCAAGCTGCATATCGTGCAGGCGCCGGGCGGCTGGCACGCGATCATGCCGATGATGATCGATCGCGATCCGTACTCGAATCCGGACGTGCGGCTCGCGCTGAAATACGCCATCGACCGCGAGGCGGTGCTGAAGACGATGTTCGCGGGCTACGGCACGGTCGGCAACGACCACCCGATCCCCAAGGGCGACCCGTATTTCAACACCTCGCTGCCGCAGACCAAATACGATCCGGACAAGGCGAAATTCCACTGGAAGAAGGCGGGCTCGCCGACCGCGCAGATCCTGTTGCAGGCGTCGGACGCCGCGTTCGGCGGCGCGGTGGACATGGCGCAGCTGTTCCAGGCGAACGCCAAGAAGGCCGGCATCGCCGTCGAGGTGAAAAAGGAGCCGGCGGACGGGTTCTGGGACAATGTCTGGCTCAAGGGCAGCTTCACCACCAGCTACTGGGGCGGGCGCCCGGCGGCGACCCAGATGTTCGGCGTTGCCTACAAGTCCGACGCGCCGTGGAACGACACCCATTGGAAGGTGCCGGCCTTCGACAAGCTGCTGTCCGACGCGCGCGCCGAACTGAATGACGCCAAGCGCAAGCAGTACATCTGGGCGATGCAGGAGATGCTGCACAACGACGGCGGCGCGCTGATCCCGGTGTTCCGCGATTGGATCGATGCGCACAACGCCCGCATCGGAGGCTACACGCCGCACAGCGGCTTCGACCTCGACAACGGCCGCATCTGCGAGAAGGTCTGGGTGAAGGGCTGACGTCGGGCAAGGCCAAGGGCTCTGCCCTTGGAACCCGCGACGGGCGGGGCCTTGAGAATCCATCCTTAAGAACCGGATTATCAAGGCCTTGCCTTGATTGGGGTCCAGGGGCAAAGCCCCTGGCCTGCCTTCCTCCGGCCGCACAATTCACGTCATTTGATTGTTTA
>JAKBCB010000337.1 GCA_021808185.1 Pseudomonadota bacterium | reverse complement strand
CGCGACGCGCGCGGACATCACCACCGTCACCGTGCTCTCGCCGGAAGAAGCCATCGCCAAGCTCGCCGCACACGAAGCGGATGCCGCGTTCATCTGGGGCCCCTCGGCCGGCTACCTCAACCACGCCACACTGCACGACGCGGACCTTGTGGTGCCCGTGGCCGGCGCGCAGATGCAGTTCCGCGCCGCTATCGGCATCTCACGCAAGCAACCGGCGCTGCGCGATGCGGTGAACAAGGCACTCGACACGGTGCTGCCGCTGATCCCGGCGATGGCGAGCCGCTACGCGCTGCCGGCGGGCGCGCCGGTGACGCTGGCGGATGCGGGCGGTGCCGTGCGCTACGTGCTCACCGCCGACGACACCGCGATTGCCGACGGCAAGGAGCTGTTCAACGGCACCTGCGCCCATTGCCACGGGCCGGACGCGATCCAGTCGGAGCGGCGCATCAACCTGCGTCTGCTCAAGCACCGCTACGGCGACACCATGGACGAGGTGTTCCACACCACGGTGACGAACGGGCGCCCGTCGAAAGGGATGCCGGCCTGGAAGGAAATCTTCAGCGAGGACGATTTCGCCAAGATCCTCGCTTTCCTCAAGTCGGTGCAGCAGGATTAGCGGCATCGGCGCGACCCGCGCGCGGCCGGGACCGGGGCCGCGCCCGTGGTGGCTTGCCGGTTCGACGCTGCGTCACATCCAAGGAGAACGACCCATGACCTGGAAGACCCCGAAAGTGCAGGAAGTGGCACTTGGCGGCGAGATCAACTCGTATGTCTGCGCCCGCCTGAAATGAGCGATGGGCGCGATGCCTCCCCCCTGGGCATCGCGCCCGCGCCGCCGCCGCGTCCGGCGCGGCGTTCGACAAGGAGTGCCACCACGTGAGCACCAAAACCATCCGCCGCCTGATGCTCGCCATCGCGGCGTGCGCCCTGTCCACCGGCGCCGCCCGCGCGCAGGGCGACGCCGCGCATGGCGAGGCGATCTTCAAGCAGACCTGCGGCGTCTGCCATTCCGCCGAAATCGGCGTCAACAAGATCGGCCCGTCGCTGTTCGGCGTGGTCGGCCGCAAGGTCGCGGTGCTGCCGGACTACGTCTATTCCGCGCGGCTGAAGGCGATGCAGGCCGACTGGGGCGCCTGGGACGACACCACGTTGGACAGCTACCTGACCAACCCGCGCCAGGTGCTGCATGGCGTCAAGATGTTCTTCAAGGGCCTGCCGGAGCCGCAGGACCGGGCGGATGTGATCGCCTATCTGACAACGCTGAAATAGCCCCTCCGCCCGCGTGCATGGCCACCATGCGCGCCATGGGTTGCGCCCGCGGCCATCGGCGGCCGATCCTGGGCGTGTGAACAAGCGCGGGGCGGCGATGGCGGAGCATGGTGAGGCGGCGGCGGTTCCCCGGTCCTGGTTGTTCGTCCCCGGCGATTCCGAGCGCAAGCTGGCCAAGGGCGCCGCGTCCGAAGCCGACGCGCTGATCGTCGATCTGGAAGACTCCGTCGCCCCGGCCAATCTGCCCGCCGCCCGCAAGCTGGCCGCCGAGTTCCTCGCCGCGGGGGCCCGCCCGCGGATCTGGGTGCGGGTGAACGCGCTGGCCAGCGGCCTCGCGCTCGCCGATCTCGCCGCCGTGCTGCCCGCCGGGCCGGACGGGATCGTGCTGCCCAAAGCCGACAGCGCCGCCGACGTGCTGGTGCTCGGCCATTACCTCAGCGCCCTGGAGGTCGCGGCCGGCCGGGCGGAGGGGGTTACGAAGATCGTGGTGGTGGCGACGGAAACCCCGGCGGCGCTGTTCACCCTGGGCAGCTACGCCACCGCCGGGGCGCGCCTCGCGGCGCTCACCTGGGGCGCGGAGGATCTGGCCGCCTGCCTGGGGGCCGCGAGCAACCGCGTCGAGGGCGGCGGCTACGAGTTCACCTTTCAGCTTGCCCGCTCGCTCTGCCTCGCCGGCGCCGCCGCGGCCGGTGTGGCACCCATCGACACCGTGTTCACCGATTTCCGCGACCCCGCCGGGCTGGCGCGCGAGGCCCGCGCCGCGCGCCGCGCCGGATTCGTCGGCAAACTCGCGATCCACCCGGATCAGGTCGGGCCGATCAACGATGCCTTCACCCCGGATACGGCCGAGATCGCCCATGCCGCGCGCGTCGTCGCCGCCTTCGCCGCCGATCCGGGCGCGGGCGTGGTGGCCATCGACGGGCGCATGATCGACATGCCGCATCTCAAGCAAGCCCGACGTATTCTCGCCGCCCGGAGAGACCCGGCATGACTCCGCCCAGCGTCGTCGTGTTCGATGTCGGCCACGTCCTGATCGAATGGGACCCGCGCCACCTGTACCGCAAGCTCTTCGCGGGCGATGAGGCGCGCGTCGAATGGTTCCTGCGCGAGGTCTGCACCGCCGAGTGGAACCGCGAACAGGATCGCGGCCGCGCCTGGGAGCACGCGGTCGCCGAGGCGAGTGCGCGGCACCCCTCGCTGGCCCCCGAAATCGCCGCCTACCGCGCCCGCTGGCACGAGATGGTGCCGGGCGAAATCCCCGAGAGCGTGGCCCTGCTGCGGGCGCTGTCGGCGCGCGGGGTGCCGCTGTTCGCCATCACCAACTTCGCCGCCGACACCTTCGCCGAGATCACCGCGCGCTTCGATTTCTTTGCGTTGTTCCAGGGCATCGTCGTCTCCGGCACGGAGCGGATGCTCAAGCCGTCCCCGGAAATCTACCACCTGCTTGCGCGGCGCCACGGGCTTGCGTTGCGGGAGTGCCTGTTCATCGACGACATGGCGGCCAATGTCGCGGGGGCGCGGGCGATGGGGATGCACGCGCACCAGTTCACCTCGCCCGCCTCGCTGGGCGCGGAACTGCGTGGGCATGGCCTGCTGGCGGAGGATGCGCGGGCCTGACAGAAAAGGGGTTGCGTCCCCCGCCGCAAGACCCTAGGAAAACCCCCGCCGACGCGGCTTGTGGGCGCGTAGCTCAGCGGGAGAGCACCACCTTGACACGGTGGGGGTCACAGGTTCAATCCCTGTCGCGCCCACCATGATTCCAAGGGGTTAGCCGCCACCCCGGCGATTTTCCACGCATCCGCGAACCATGGTACGCCCCGCCTTGCGGGCACACCCCCGACACGCAAAGCGGCCGGGGATCGGGTGATCCGCCGGCCGCCCAGCCAACGTGGGACGCGGTGGTTACTTGCCGAGATGCTTGTCGAAGAACATCGCGATCTCGCCGAAGGCTTCCTTGGTCTCGGGCACGCGGTCGTCGAACTGGTATTGCGCGTGCGACTCGCCCTCGAACACCTGCAACTGTGCCTCGACGCCGGCGCGCCGCAGATTGCGATGCACGCGCACGGTGTTGCTCAGCAACAGGTCACGCGTGCCGGTGGTCAGGATGGCCGGCGGAAACCCGTGCATATCGCCATAGACCGGCGACAGCAGCGGATCCTTCAGGTCGTGGCCCTTCGCGTACACCACGGTCGCCGCATCGCAGAACCCGTCGCGGGAGACGAGAATATTGTCCACTTTCTCGTTGGTGTAGAACGAATCGCCGGTCTTGGTGACATCTGACATCGGCGTGCCGGGTGCGATCGCGCCGGGGACGGGCAGGCCCTTTTCCCGCGCGCGCAGCACCATTTCCAGCGCCAGGGCGCCGCCGGCCGAGGTGCCGAAGAAGGCGATGTTCTTCGCCGGGGTATGCTCCAGCGCCGCCTTGTACACCGCGACCGCATCGTCGACCGCGGCCGGGAAGTACGCCTCGGGAGGCATCCGGTAATCCACCGCGACGACCTTATAGTGGCCGAAGCCGGCCATCATGATCGCTTCGGGGGTGCCGGCCTCGCCGGGGAACAGCACGTAGCAGCCGCCGTGCACGTGGATCAGCAGGCGGTTCTGGTTCTCCGGCGGGATTTCGTCGGGGGTGATGACATACACCCGCGCGCCGCCCATGGTCGCCGCCTCCATCTTGACGTGCATGCGCTGCATCAGCGCCGGGATGCCCGGCACCACCTTCGCGGCCTGGCGTTCGGCGTAGGCCCGCGCCTCGGCGCCCGTTTTCCACTGCTCGTTCCAGTCCGGATTGAGCGGGGCAGCGATGAACTTCTGCATTTCCGGGCTGATATCGGCGGTCGGCACCGGCAGCACCTTGGCCGGCTCGTCCAGCGGCCCCGGCGTGGCGTCGGCGGCGTGCGCGGCGGCCGGGAGCGCGGCCATCGCCGCCGCGGCAAACAAGCTCAGCATATTGCGTTTCATGGACGTCCTCATTGATTTAACAGGTGTCGAAGTCGAACCAAATATGGTCATCAGGCAGAGCCTCCCTGGCCGCCTCGGACTCAGGTTTTCGGGGCCGGTGTCAGATCGACGGCATTCGTCTTGCCGACGAACATCGGCAACATCGGCACGAAGTCCTCGGCGCCGCCGGCGGCGACCGCCATGGCGAACGTGTTCTTCACCGCGTTGCCCACCGGATTGGCCAGAAACACCGAGTCGGCCATGGATTCGAGGTAACGCAGATCCTTGAACGCGTTGCTGAGGCTGAATTTGTGCGCGTCGCGGTTGGCGTCCAGGGTCCATTGCATGAACGTCTGGTAGAACCCGCAATCCATTCGCCCGTTGCGGATCACGCTGTCGAAGCGCTGCGGCGAGATCCCGACCTTTTGCGACAGCGCCAGCGCCTCGGCATACAGCGCCGCGTAGCCGAGCGAGAGGAAGTTGTTGATCAGCTTCATGCGGTGC
>JAKBCB010000336.1 GCA_021808185.1 Pseudomonadota bacterium | reverse complement strand
CGCCGTCGTGGCGGCGAGCGGATAGTCGATGTTCCAGGCGCTTCCGAGATCGCTGCCGATGTCCCATCCTGCCGGCTTGGCAACCACCGAGAAATTGTCCGTCACCGCGTTGCCGCGCCCCATGTCGGCGCGATAGGTCGGCGCCCCGGACGGCGTGTAGGACCCATAGGGATAGAACAGCAGGCAGGACGCGCTCGGGTTCACCAGCGCCTGCGCCAGCTTGATTTGCAGGTGCGCGGCATCCACCCGCGCGCAGGCCGTCGCCGGCACCAGCGTTCCGGGAGCCGTGACAGAACCGCCGTCCATGACCAGAAACCCGGCGCCGGCCAGCGCCTGCAACTGCACCTTGAGATCGCTCCCGGCATCATGCTGCACGGTCAGGATCAGCACCGTGTTGGACTGCCGGTAGGCATGCACGATCTTCGGACCGCCGGCAGCCGGCAGCCCGGCCGGGATCGCCGCCAGGCTGTCCTGCCGCCCCTGCGCCACCAAGGCACGCGCCACCACGGGAGCGGCGCGCCGGGCGAAGATCACGTTATCGCCGCCGTCCCGGTGCTGGTTGTCGCCGCCGGTCTGGATACCGGTGGTCGGATCCCATGTGGCGCCGCGGCTATTGCTGTCCGCGGTCAGCTGCGGCGCGATCACCACAAGCTGCATCGGGTCGGCCGCCAGCGAGGCGATGACCTCGCGGTGCATCTGGATGCCGTCGGTGTTACCGAACGGGATCGCGTTCCACCAGATCGCCGGCATGTTGGCCGCGGTCGCGCCCGGCACCGTCGCCCGCAGCTTCGCCAGCCATTGCTTCGCCGCGTGATCGAAGGTGGTGAACTCCGCCGAATACGAGCGGTAGCTGTCGGTCTCGCTCCACAGCAGCACGAGCGCGCCGATGTCGGCCGCGTCCGCGGCTGAGAGCGCCGCCACGAAGCTCGCCACGTTGTTGCCCATCGCCCCGCTCGCCCAGGTCGATGGATCGGAGCCATCATGCGGATCAACCAGGAAGGTGGAGGCATAGACCACCCCGGAGGCTGGCCCGAGGCCGGGATAGTCGTAGATGCCAATGCCCGGAACGATCGTGCCGGCGCCGCCGCTGTTCTGGATCCCGGTGACGGGAAGGTAGGCGAGCGCGCCGAGATACCAGGCCACCCCCTGCGCCAGCAGCAGCGCGGCACCGTCCGCGCCGGTGTAGTAGGCGGCGTTGGATTGGCCGGCGAACAGCAGTGCCAAGCCCTTGCGCGGCCCCAGCGCCCAGCGGGCCGCGTAGGCGCCGAGGCCAGCGATTTCGGTGCTGCTCAGGGGGCGTTCCCAGGCGGCGGCCTCGTGGAACCAGCACTGCGCGCCCGCCGTCAGCGGCCCGGTGCCCGCGTGCAGCATGAGCAGCGTGGCGAGGCCCTGGCCGGTGATCGGGTTCGTCACTCCGCTCGCCGCCAGTGCGCCGTCGAGCCACACGCTCATCCCGGCGCCCGGCGTGTTCACAAGGATCACCGCATGGGTGTGCCGGCGCGTCACCGCCGAGGACAGCGTGGCGGGCGCGCCGGAGCCGGGGAACAGCGTCAGGGCGCCAGCGCCCCCCGAGCCGTCCACCTGCAGGACGGGCGTGCCGCCGGAGCACAGCAGCACGCTCGCGCTCGGGTCCGTGGTGTAGGGGTTCTGTTTCCAATTCGGCCGCGACCACACGAAGAACCGCGTCCAGGCCGCACCGGCGCCCATCGGCACGTTCGGCACCTGGAAGCCCAGATCGAAGTCGAGCGTCGGGTAGTAGGGGCCGGTGCTCAGGTCATAGCCGCAGCCGCCCAGCGTGCCGGACAGGCGCGGCGTCGCCGCCGGCGTGTTGCCGGTGGTGGCATAGTGGTAGGGCATCGCCGGCCGGTGATTGCCCGAAAGGTCGGTGATCGCCGCCGCCGGCAGCTTCCATCCGGCCAGCGGATTGCCGTTCGCGTCCGCCAGGTTGCCGAAGGCGCTGGCATCCCACCAGCCGGACAGGCCCGGAATGGTGTCGGGTGGGGACCCGGGCACGGTGGCGCCCCCGCCGCCCGAGGCGGCGCGGAGCGCGCGCCACAGCACCGCGCGGCCCGGCGCGCGTAGCATCGGACGCGACGGCGAGAGGAGAGCGACCGACATATCAGGTGATCGTGAACGCAACGGGCGTGCCGCCCGCAGCAACCTGGTTGGCCTGCACGGCACTCTCCACGATGGTTCCAGATGTATTCACCCCGACCGCCCACATGAAGTAAGTCCCGGCGGTCGCCGGCGTCGGCAGGTTGTAGAGATACCAATAATTGTGGCCGCCATTGGCGAACTGCCCCTGCGCCGCGGTCATGCCGGTGGTGCTGGTCGGCGCGACGGTCGCGGACGCGGACCACCCGAAGAACACGTTGGCCGGGGCCGTATGGCTGCCGTCTCCGCTGGTGGTCATATCGGTGACGTTCGCGCTCGGCACGGTGCTGGCGTGCGCGTAGCTGGTGCCCGAGGCATAGGGCTGGAAGCCGCTGCCCATGAGGTAATTGCCGCCGGAAGCCGCGGTGATCGCATTGACCGTGGTGGTAAAGGCCGACGAACCGGCCGCGTTCACCGCTTGCACCTGGAGGTCGTATTGGGTGCTGGCGATCAGGCCGGTGACCGTCGCGCTGGTGGTACTGATCCCGGTCTGCTGCGTCCACGCCGAGGTCCCGGTGACCCGCCATTGGACGGTGTAGCTGGTGGCTGCCCCGTGGGTTGCGTCGGTGGCGGGCGCGGTCCACGAGAGCGCTGCGCTGGCGTTCGTGATGGTGCCGATCGTTACCCCGGTCGGCACGTTCGGCGCATAGGACGAAGCGGCGCCCGTGGTGGCGTTGACGATCGCCGATGCCGCGCCAGCTCCCGCTGCGTTGGCCGCGATAACCTCGAAATCATAGGCCGTGGACGCCGTGAGGCCAGGCACCGTGAAGCTGGTGCCCGAGGCGCTGACGTTCGACCAGGGGGTTGTGCCGGTGACCCGAAAGTTCACCGTATAGGTGGCGGGCGCGCCGCCGGTGGTCGGCGCGGTCCAGGTCAGCGCCACGGTGTTGCTGGTGACACTGCCCACGGTCGGCCCGGTCACCTGGCCGGGCGCGGTCAGCGCCGTGCCGCCGCCGCTGACCTCGGCATAGACCGCGCTGCCGCCCGAATAGGCCACGGCATAGAGCTCGGCGGCTTGGCCCACCGGGATGCTGCCGGCGCCGTTCGACGCGGTAATCCCCGCGCCGAGCATCACCGGCCCGCCGCTCAGGTTGATGACGGTGCAGCGGAAGCCGCTGCCTTGGGTGGCGAACGCCGGGTTGATCGTCACGGCCTGGCTGCACACCAGGATCGCGTTGTTATGAATCGAGGCGTCGAGCTGCGTGGTGGTCTTGATCTCCACCACCGGTCGCTTCCAGCCGGGCAGGCGCCCGGCAATCCAGGTCCACAACCCGGCCAGCGTCTGCACGAGCATGGTGCTGCCGCCCTGGCCGACCCAGAGCGTGTCGATATCGGTGGCTGGACCGGCGGGCGATCCCTGGTCGATCGTCTCGCCTTCGAGCAGGTTGGCGAGCGTGATGTTACGGTCGCCGGCGCTCTGGCTGATTCCCACCAGATCGGTGCCGGCGATCGTGCTGGCGGTCGGCAGGCCGGCGATGGAATAGGTCGGGCCGGGCGTCCCCTGCGTCCCCTGCGGGCCGGCGAGGCTGCCGATCTTCGACCACACGCCAGCGGCGCGCTGCCACAGGTCGCCGGTCGCGGCGTTCACATAGCTCCAGCCGTCCGTCCCGGTCGCGCCGGTCGGCGGCCCCTGTCCGACCAGGATGCCGACCGGAAGCATGGCGCTGGCAGCCAGCACCGCCAGCAGCGCGCCGATGGTCGTCTTGCCGGTGACACGGCCCGCGCCGATGAGCTGCGAGATCGGCAGTTCGTCGGCGGTCGCGACCGCCTGCGCGGCGACCGGGAGTTGGTCGATCGTCGGCATTACGAGAACTCATAGATGATGACGGCGCCGTTCTGCGCGGGTAGCCCGGCCTGCGCCGCGATGCTGGCAACCGCCTGCACCCCGGAGCCGCCGGCGCCTGGTCCGTCCAGAGTGGAGTCCAGCGGCGATTGGCCACCGAAGCCGCCGCTCGGGTAGGAGCTTCCCGTGGGGTCGAGCACGATCCCGCGCTCCCCCACGTCGCCGCGCCCCTGATGGATGTTGCCGCCGGCCGGCGCCGCCGACGCCGATCCGGGCGATGTAATCATGGAGACGCCGGTGGCGATCCCGACCTGGCCGACCGCGCCGCCGGGCGCCACCACGGCACCGAACGCACTCTGACCGCCAGCGGTCCCGGTTGCGCCGGCGGCAGCGATGCCGGCCGCGCCGACAACCACGGTCGCCCCATTGAAGCCGGTGGTGAGACGCGCGCGCGCGTGCGCGCCGGCCCCACCGCCGCTGGATGCCGCGGCCTGGCTGGCGCCTGTCGCCGCGGTGCCGGCGCCCGGTGCACCCGCGCCCACCACATCGACGATCACCGAGTTGGTGCCAGCGGTTGCCGCATAGGCGCTGGTCCCAGGCGTGTTGAGCATCTGCACATTGAGCAGCCGGCCACCTTGGATGGACGCCACCAGCGCGGCGAGTGGCGCCAGGGCCGGGAGCTTCGCGCCGATGAAGGGCGCGCCGGCATAGATGCTGATGTTCGGAGCGGTCACCGTGGTCTGCCCATAGGCGACCGTGACGACATAGAGACCTGTCCATCC
>JAKBCB010000335.1 GCA_021808185.1 Pseudomonadota bacterium | reverse complement strand
TATAGGCCGGCACGAATCCGGGGAAGGCGAAGGCGTCCGCAAGCCCCTCGTCGCGCGCCACCTGGCGGATGTTGTTGCCGTAATCGACGGTGGGGATGCCGGCGCGGTGGAAGTCCAGCATCGCCTGGACATGCACGCGCATCGAACGCCGCGCCGCCGCCTCGACCGCTTTCGGGTCGCTCTCGCGCTTCGCCTCCCACTCCGCCAGCGTCCAGCCGGCGGGCAGGTAGCCATTCAGCGGGTCATGGGCGGACGTCTGGTCGGTGACGATGTCCGGCCGCTCGCCGCGCAGCACGAGTTCGGGGAACACGTCCGCCGCGTTGCCGAGCAGGCCGACCGAGACCGCCCGGCCTTCGGCGCACGCCTGCTTCACCCAGCGCAGCGCCTCGTCCAGATCGGCGGTGTGGCGGTCCAGGTAGCCGGTGCGCAGCCGCATCTCGATGCGACTGGCGGAGCACTCCACCGCCAGCATCGACGCACCCGCCATGGTCGCCGCCAAGGGCTGCGCGCCGCCCATGCCGCCAAGGCCGCCGGTGAGGATCCAGCGCCCCTTGAGGCTGCCGCCGTAATGCCGTCGCCCGGCCTCGCAGAACGTCTCGTAGGTGCCCTGCACGATGCCCTGGCTGCCGATATAGATCCAGGAACCGGCGGTCATCTGGCCGTACATCATCAGCCCGGCGCGATCGAGTTCGTGGAATGTGTCCCAGGTCGCCCAGTGCGGCACGAGGTTGGAATTGGCGATCAGCACGCGCGGCGCATCGGCATGGGTGCGGAACACGCCGACCGGCTTTCCGGACTGCACCAGCAATGTCTCGTCATCGCCCAGTGTGCGCAGCGCGGCCACGATGCGGTCGAACGCCTCCCAGTTGCGCGCGGCCCGGCCGATGCCGCCATAGACCACGAGTTCCTGCGGCCGCTCGGCGACCTCGGGGTCGAGGTTGTTCATCAGCATCCGCAGCGCCGCCTCGCTCTGCCAGGACTGGCAGGTCTTTTCCGGGCCGCGCGGGGCGCGGATGTGGCGGGCGTTGTCGAGGCGGGTGGTCATGCGTGTTCTCCGGACGGATCGAGACCCGGCAGCTTCAGGCCGCAGGCGGCGGCCACGGCGCCCGAGCGCACCAGCGCGCTCGCCGCCATCAGGTCGGGGTGCAGGTAGCGGTCGTCATCGAGATGCGGGACCCGCGCACGCACCATGCCGCGCGCCGCCTCCAGCGGCGGCGAGGACGCGAGCGGGGCATGGAAATCGCAGCCTTGCGCGGCGGCCAGCAGTTCGATCGCAACGACGGCCGCCGCATTCGCCGCCATCGGCAGCAGCCGCGCGGCACCGTGCGCCGCCATGGAGACATGGTCTTCCTGATTGGCGCAGGTCGGGATGCTGTCCACGCTCGCCGGGTGGGCACGCTGCTTGTTCTCGGCCACCAGGGCCGCGGCGGTGACCTGCGGCAGCATGAAGCCGGAATTCAGGCCGGGGTTGCGCGTCAGGAACGCGGGCAGCCCGGACAGCGACGCATCGACCAGCATGGCGACGCGGCGTTCGGCCAGGGCGCCGATCTCGCAGATGGTCAGCGCGATCATGTCGGCGGCGAAGGCCACCGGCTCGGCGTGGAAATTGCCGCCCGAGAGCGCCTCGTTGGTGTCGGGGAAGATCAGCGGATTGTCGGAGACGCCGTTGGCCTCGGTTGCCAGCGTCCCCGCCGCCTGCCGCAGCACATCGAGGGCCGCGCCCATCACCTGCGGCTGGCAGCGCAGGCAGTACGGGTCTTGCACCCGCGCGTCGCCGCGCAGATGCGAGGCGCGGATGGCGCTGCCCGCCATCAGCGCGCGCAGCGCCGCAGCGGTCTCGATCTGGCCGGGATGGCGGCGCAGCGCATGGATGCGCGCGTCGAACGGCGTGTCCGAGCCGCGCGCGGCATCCGTCGCCAGCGCTCCGGTGACAAGGGCCGCCTGAAACACCGCCTCCGCCTCGAACAGCCCGGCCAGGGCCATCGCGGTGGAGAACTGCGTGCCGTTCAGCAGCGCCAACCCCTCCTTCGGCCCAAGTGCCACGGGCGCCAGCCCCGCCGCCGCCAGCCCCTCGGCGGCCGGGACGCGGCCAGCGGGGGAAAACACCTCGCCCACGCCGAGCATCGCCGCCGCCATGTGCGCGAGCGGCGCGAGGTCGCCCGACGCGCCGACGGAGCCTTGCGCCGGCACCACCGGAATCACGTCCAGCGCCAGCATGGCCGCCAGCAAATCCAGGGTCGCGGGACGCACGCCCGAGGCGCCCTGCGCCAGCGAGGCCAGTTTCAGCGCCAGCATCAGCCGCGCGATCGGGGGCGCCATCGCCTCGCCCACGCCGGCCGCGTGGGACAGCACGAGGTTGCGTTGCAGCACGGCCAGATCGGCCGGCGCGATGCGCACGCTCGCAAGTTTGCCGAAGCCGGTGTTGATGCCATAGACCGGCTCGCCCCGCGCCACGATCGCCTCCACCGCCGCCGCCGCCGCCGCGACGCGGGGACGGCAGGCGGGATCGAGGCTGGCGCCCGCGCCGCGATAAATGGCGCGCCAGCCCGCGAGCGGGACCACGCCGGGCGAGAGGACGACGGGATTGTCGCTCATTGGCCACCCCAGATGCGTTGGTGCAGCGGATTGGCGCCCATCCGGTAAACCAGGTCCGCCGGCTGCTCGATGTCCCAGATCGCAAGGTCGCAGCGCTTGCCGGCTTCCAACGTGCCGATATCGTCCAACCGGCCAAGGGCGCGCGCGGCCTCGCGCGTCACCCCGGCCAGACATTCGGGCACGGTCAGGCGGAACAGGGTGGCGGCCATGTTCATCGCCAGCAGGATCGAGGTGAGCGGCGAGGTTCCGGGGTTGCAGTCGGTGGCCACCGCGATCGGCACGCCGGCGGCGCGGAACAGGTCCACCGGCGGCACCCTGGTCTCGCGGATGAAGTAGAAGGCGCCCGGCAGCAGCACGGCGACGGTGCCGGCGCGCGCCATCGCGGCGGCGCCGTCCGCGTCGGTGTATTCCAGATGGTCGGCGGACAGGGCGCCGAACCGCGCGGCCAGTGCTGCGCCGTGCAGGTTGGACAGCTGATCCGCGTGCAGTTTCACCTTCAGGCCGAGGCCGCGCGCGGCGGCGAACACGGCCGCGACTTCCTCGGGCGTGAAGGCGATGCCCTCGCAGAACGCATCGACGGCGTCGGCCAGCCCCTCGGCGGCGATGGCGGGCAGTAATTCGTCGCGGATGGCCGCGACATGCGCCGCGCGGTCGGCGAGGCGAGGCGGCAGCGCGTGCGCGGCGAGCAGCGTGGTGACGACGGTGATCGGCCATTCCCGCCCGAGGCGCCGGGCCACGCGCAACTGCCGGGCTTCGGTGGCCAGATCCAGTCCGTAGCCGGATTTTATTTCGACGGTGGTAACGCCTTCGGCCATCAGCGCTCGCAGGCGCGGCAGGGTTTGCCGCACCAACTCGTCCGCGTCCGCCGCGCGCGTCGCCGTGACGGTGGAAAAGATGCCGCCGCCGGCGCGGGCGATGTCCTCATACGTCGCACCCGCCAGGCGCTGCTCGAACTCGCCCGCGCGGTTGCCCGCGTAAACCAGATGGGTGTGGCAATCGATCAGGCCGGGGGTGATCCAGCGCCCCGCGCAGTCCGTCGCGAAAGCCGGGTCGCGCAGCGCCTGGGGCAGATCGGCCTGCGGCCCCGCGAACACGATGCGCCCTTCCCGCGCCGCGACCGCGCCATGCTCGACGATGCCGAGCCCCGGCCGATCCACAGCCATGGTGAGCAGCCGCGCATCGCGCCAGACGTGATAGGGGGGGGTGCCGAGAGTCATGCGGACGGTCCGGGCTTTATCTGCCTCGGGATAATGTATAGACATATTCGGCGCGGTGCAAGCGGGAGAACGAGGCAATGACGGCGATTCATCTGCGGCGGGCGTTGCTGCCGCAGGGCTGGCGGGACGAGGTGCGGCTGGTGTTCGCCGATGGCCTGATCGCCTCGGTGGAGAGCGACGCGCAGGCCACCCCCGGCGACGAGGTGGCCGCGGTCGGCGTGCCGGGCATGGCCAACCTGCACAGCCACGCCTTCCAGCGCGCCATGGCGGGTTTGACGGAGCAGCGCGGCGGCAAGACGGACACGTTCTGGACCTGGCGGGAGACGATGTACCGCTTCGCGCTGTCCATCGGCCCGGACGAGATGGAGGCGGTGGCGGCGCTGCTGTACGCCGAGATGCTGGAAGCCGGGTTCACCAGCGTGGGCGAGTTCCATTATCTGCACCACGCCCCGGACGGGCAGCCCTATGCCAACATCGCCGAACTGGCCGAGCGCATCGTCGCCGCCGCCCAGACGACGGGGCTCGGGCTCACGCTGCTGCCGGTGTTCTACGCGCACGGCAATTTCGGCGGCGCCGCGCCGCACGAGGGGCAGCGGCGCTTCCTGAACGATCCGGCACGCTTCGCCCGCCTGCTGGAAGCCTCGCGCGCCGCCGTCGCGCGGCTGCCGGGGGCAAGCGTGGGCGTGGCGCCGCACAGCCTGCGCGCGGTGACCGAGGCGGAACTGACCGCCGTGATCGCGATGGCCGAGGGCGGGCCGATCCACATGCACATCGCCGAGCAGGTGCGCGAGGTGGACGATTCGCTCGCCTGGGTGGGCGCGCGGCCGGTGCAGTGGCTGCTGGCGCGCTTTGCGGTCGATCGGCGCTGGTGCCTGATCCATGCCACGCACATGACGGATTTCGAGACCACCGGGCTTGCCCGCACC
>JAKBCB010000334.1 GCA_021808185.1 Pseudomonadota bacterium | reverse complement strand
GCGATGCGCGGTCACGATGTCCTGCTTGGATAGGTGCCGACCTTGCGCGACCTTGTGGCGGATATCCGCCGGGATTTCGGTCCGGAAGAACGCGCGCACGTCGTCGCGGAACGCCACTTCCTGTTCGGTGAAACGCAGATCCATCATCGCCCCCCATCCGCTGGCCGCGCTGCTGCCGCCTTAGCCTGTTCTTCGTCCTGTAACGCCTTGGCGAGCAGCTTGCCCGCGGGGCTGCGCGGCAGCGAAGCCCGAACCTCCAGCGCCACCGGCATTTCATGCCGCCCAATCCGGTCCGCCAGGAACGCAGTCAACGCCTCAAGGGTCAAGCCCGACGCTCCTGCGCGAAGAGTCACAAACGCCTTGGCCGCTTGCCCGCGATAGACGTCAGGGATGCCGATAACGATCGCCTCGGCAATGTCGGGATGCTCGTAGATCGCGTTCTCCACCGCTGCGGGATACACGTTGAAGCCGCTGCTGATGATCATATTCTTCTTGCGGTCGAGGATGCGGAACAGCCCGCGCGCATCCATCACACCGATGTCACCGGTCAGGAAGAAGCCATCGTGAAACGCCGCCGCCGTCTCTTGCGGGCGGTTCCAGTAGCCCTTGAACACGTTGGGGCCACGGATCGCGAGCTCCCCCGGCTCGTCCGGCGGCAGCACACGCGAGGGATCGAGCCGATCGACCACGCGCAGCTCGATACCCGGCAACGGAATGCCGATCATTCCGGGGGTCGAGGGCTCACCCGCGGGCGTGCGCGTCCCTGCCGGGCTGGTCTCAGTCATGCCCCAGCCGGTGTAGAATTGGCGGCCGATCATGCGCCTTATGCGCTGCTCGACCTCGAACGGCATTGGCGCGCCCCCGGACCCGCACAGGCGCAACGAGGAGAAATCGCAAGCGGGCGCGTCCGGATGATTGGCGAGCGCAATCCACATCGTCGGCACGCCGCTGAAGATCGTGGCGCGCCGCTGGCTGATATCAGCGAGTAGCGTCGGCACATCGAAGCGGGTGCGCAGCAGCAATTCATTCCCGTCGGCGACATGACGTAGCAGCAGCGTGGTCAGCGCAAAGATGTGGAATAGCGGCAACACCGTGATGACCCGCTCCTCCCCGCCCCGGACTGGCGGGCTCTCGCGCAGGCTGCGATACATGCTGACGGCGGCGGTCAGGTTGCGATGGCTCAGCATCGCGCCTTTCGGCAGCCCGGTTGTGCCGCCGGTGTACTGCAGGACGCAGACATCTTCCTTGTCGAGTGCCGGCCAGACCGATGGGGCATTGGCCCCGGGCAACGGCCGGACATTGTTGCTCCATGGCACGGGGAGCGGCTCTGCCGGCCCCGCGCCCCATCGGGCATCGTCGCCGACCAGTAACAGGCCAGCGGCATCCTCATCCAACAGGCGTAGGGCGGTCGGCAGCAGGCCGGGGAGATTCGTTGCGATCAGCGTACGGGCGCCGCTGTCGCGCAGCTTGAATGCCAATTCGCGCGGCGCGTCGAGCGCACTCAGATGCACGATCCGGGCGCCGGTCCGTGCGACCGCGAAAAACGCGACGGGATGCCACGGCGTGTTGGGAAGGTACAACGCGACCGCATCTCCTGAGCCGATGCCCTGCCGCAGCAGCCCCGCCGCCAAGGCGTCCACCGCTGCCCTCAGCTCGCGGAAGCTAATCCGCTGGTCACGGAATTCGATCGCCGGACTATCGCCGTAGGCGGCCACCGCGTCGTCCAACAGCGCCGGCACCGTGCTGGTGGTCAGCACGGCATCCCAATCGGCCGCGTCAGGAAAGGACGCGCGCCACGGGGCCGCTGATAATCCGCTCATGGCCTCGCCCCCGCGAGGCCGGCGAAGCCTCCGTGCGCGGCAGCGGCTTGCAGCAGCGCGGCGGGGCGCAGGGTTTCGTCGCCGGACATCGTTGCCATTTCCCCCAGCCGTGCTGCAATGCGCGCCGGTCCCACGAGGTCCGCGTGGAACATCGGCCCGCCACGCCACGCCGGCCACCCATAACCATTGAGCCAGATCACATCGATATCGCCCGGCCGCGCCGCGATGCGCTCCTCCAGGATACGCGCACCCTCGTTGATCATGGGGAAGGTCAACCGTTCGACAATCTCTTCCGCCGAGATTGCGCGGCGCGGAACGCTGTGCCGCTCCGAAACCTCGGCGATCAACGCCGCCACCGCCGGGTCCGTATGCGGCGTGCGGCCACCGGCCTCGTAGCGGAAGAAGCCCAAGCCGGTCTTCTGGCCAAACCGCCCAGCCTCGCACAGCGCGTCGCTCACGGGGGCCACGATGCCCACCGCCCGGCGCGCCCGCCAGCCCACGTCGAGCCCGGCGAGGTCGCCCATCGCGCACGGCCCCATGCGAAAGCCGAACCTGGTGATCGCCGCGTCGATCTGCTCCGGCAGCGCCCCCTCGAGCAGCAGCCTCTCCACCTGCGCCGAACGCACCGCCAGCATCCGGTTGCCCACGAAGCCGCGGCACACGCCCACCACCACTGGAACCTTCTGCAATGTCCGACCGAGTTGCATGGCGGTGGCCAGCACATCCGGGGCCGTATGCTGGCCCCGCACCACCTCCAGCAGCCGCATGACATTCGCGGGGCTGAAGAAATGCAGGCCAAGCACGTCCTGCGGCCGGCCCGTCGCGGCGGCGATCTGGTCCACGTTCAGGAACGACGTGTTGGTGGCGAGCACGGCGCCCGGCCGGACGATGCGGTCCAACTCGGCGAACACGGCGCGCTTGATGTCCATTTCCTCGAACACCGCCTCGATCACCACGTCCGCCTCGGCCGCCGCAGCCATGCCGACGCGGCCCTGAAGCAGGGCCAGCCGCGCGTTGCGCGCCTCCGGCGTGAGGCTGCCGCGCTTGACCGACACCGCATAGGTCTCCGCCGCGCGGGCGAGGCCGCGCCGCACCGCTTCGTCGTCGGTGTCCGTGACCGTGACGGGAATCCCGGCGTTGGCGAAGCACATGGCGATGCCGACGCCCATCGTCCCGGCGCCGACCACGACGGCGCGCGACATCGGGCGCGGCGCGGTGCCGGCAGGCAGTCCGGGGACATGCGCCGCCTGCCGCTCGGCGAAGAAAGCATACCGCAAGGCCTTCGAACGATCGTCGTGCAGCAGACGCAGGAAGCACGCCCGCTCCTCGGCCAGAGCCGCGTCGAACGGCAGGTCGAAGGCGGCGCGCACCATGTCCACGCACGCGGCCACGGCCGGGTTGTGCGGTTCGCGCGCCAGAACCGAAGCCGCCGCCGCCTCGAAGTCCGCGGATGGCCCGATCCGGTCCGTCAGATCGCGCGTCCGGCGCAACGGCCGGCCGATCAGCGAGCGCGCGTGCGCCGTGGCGGCGGCGAGCACATCGCCCTCCGCCACCGCGTCCACCAGACCCAACGGCAGCGCCGCCTCCGCCGGTATCGGCTTGCCGTCGGTCATCAGGTGGAGAGCCGGCACCGCCCCGATCAAGCGCGGCAGTCGCTGCGTACCACCTGCTCCGGGGAGCACGCCCAGCGTGACCTCAGGCAGCCCAAGACGCGCGGCGCGGCCGGCGATGCGGGCGTGGCAGCCGAGCACAAGTTCAAGCCCGCCACCCAGCGCGGCTCCGTCGATAGCGGCTACGATGGGCTTGTCGATGACATCGAAGGCTGCAATCAGATCGGGCAGGAACGGGGCGACTGTCTGCTTGCCGAATTCGGTGATGTCGGCACCGGCGCAGAACGTGCGCCCCTCGGCGCCGAGCACGATGGCGCGGACGTCCGGTTCCGTCGCCAGGCGCCGCAACGTCCCAGCCACGGCTTGCCGCACCGCAGCACCCAGGACGTTGACCGGCGGATTCGCCAGTTTGACGATAGCGATCCCCGCCTCGACCGACAGGGTGATCTGTTCTGAATCCGGCACGATTATCTCCTCCCAGGCCGCGCTGTTGCCCACCGCCAGCGGCGGCAAACACCAGGCGCGGGACGTTCACAGGCTCCCGTCTGGGCCGCAAACGCCACATTTTTAGGGCTTTATAGCGCCCGGAGTGACGCGCGGTCGATCCGCATAACAACACGGGGCGAAGCGGCACTGGCCGCACCATGTCAGCTATTGGGGAGTCGTATTTGAGAAACTGAGGTAAGCATGGCTTGCAGCCGATCCGATGGCCGCCTCCAAGGACACCGTTACCCGCTCGAATTTTCTACGACGAGCACGGATACTCCCGAAAATTTGCGCTATCCCAGCCCTGGTACTCGAGCCAACAGGGACCGAGTCAGAGCCTCGCGGCGCGCCCACAAAGAGAGATACCAATCGGCTCGTCGCCTAACTTGGTAGGAGAGCATGCGGCTTCGCTCGACATAGCGACGCCCCCCGTCTCCGATTTTTCGCGCAAAATCGGGATTGGCAACAAGAATGGAAAGACAGCGTTCGAATTCAATCGGTGTGCGGAAGAGGATCCCGCTTTCACCATCGTCGATGCAATGTTCGTAGCCGACGGGGCTGGCCAAAGCTGCGACCCGGTATGCGGCCGCTTCGATATACTTCAGGTCGGATTTACAGCGATTGAACGGCGTATCCGATAGCGGCATAAACGAAATTTCGCACCGCGAAAGTATGTTCCGATAAGTTGGGTAATCGCAAAGGGGAGTAAAAGTCTTGTGATTCGTCTCGAGCGCGTCAAATAAAAGTCGGTCACTAACGATTTCGTAATTTAGTCTACCATCAAATCGTCGAGACAATGCGTTCAGGGATTCGACATAAGGGCGCCAATCGCCTTCGCGATTGATTCC
>JAKBCB010000333.1 GCA_021808185.1 Pseudomonadota bacterium | reverse complement strand
TGGATCGTCGGGCGGTTCCTGTATTTCCAGTCGCGCGCGCTGGCCATGGGCCATCCCGGCGCGCGCCACGTGTGGGCGCCGCACCTGCTCGGCGCCGCCGCCGTGCTCGCCTGGGTGTGGGGCGTCTGCGGCATGAACCCGCTGCTGTACCTCGCCTTCGTGGTGTATCCGGCGGCCTCGCTCATGCTGATCCGCTCCTTCGCCGAGCATCGCGCGGCCGAGGGCGTGCGCGAGCGCATCGCCATCGTCGAGAACGCCCCCGTGCTCGGGCTGCTGTTCCTGAACAACAATCTGCATCTCGTGCATCATGCGTGGCCGGAACTGCCGTGGTGGCGGATTCCGCGCGTCTATCGCGCGCATCGCGAGCGCCTGATCGCCGCCAATGGCGGGCTGGTGTATGACGGCTACCTCGATGTCGCCCGCCGCTTCTGGCTCTCGCCGCACGACAAGGTGCTCCACCCGCTCGGCCGCGCCCCCTCGCCGGAGCGCCCCGGCAATCACGGAATGGCCGCCCCATGATCCAAGACCCGCCCGTGCTGACCATCCTGCGCACATGGGAGCGGCCCGACCCGGCGCTGGTCGCGCGGCTGGAAGGGGCGATGACCGGGCATGTGATCGACGCGATGGACGGCGCGGGCGCGATGGCGGCGGGCGTCAAGCCGGTCGATCCGTCCCGTGCCGCGTTCGTGGGGGTGGCGCTGCCCTGCCAGACCGGGCCGGGCGACAATCTCGCCGTGATGGGCGCGCTGGCGCTGGCGCGGCCGGGCGATGTGATCGTCGCGGCGGCGGACGGGTTCGCCGGCGCCGCGATCATGGGCGACAACGTCGCCTGGATGGCGCGCAACGGCGGCGTGGTGGCGCTGGTGACGGACGGCGTGGTGCGCGACGCGGCCGGCATCCGCGAGATCGGCGTGCCGATGTTCGCCGCCGGCATCACCCCGAACTCCTGCGCCCGCAACGGTCCCGGCCGCGTCGGGCTGCCGGTGGTGTGCGGCGGTGTCGCGGTTGCCGCGGGCGACGTGCTGGTGGGCAATGCCGACGGCGTGGTGGTGGTGCCGCGCGCGGAACTCGCCGCCGTGGTCGCCCGGCTGGAGCAGGTGCTGGCCGCCGAACGTGCGTTGCAGGCGCGCATCGCCGAGGGCCTGACCCACATGGACGCCATCGCCGCGCTGCTGAACAGCGAGCGTGTGCGCTACGTCTGATCCGGCTTCGTCAGCGCCTCGGCCAGCGAGGCCGTGGCGCTTCCGGGCTTGAGCGGCTTCGGCTGGCCCGGCCCCGGCGCCCAACCGGTCAGCATCGCCAGCCGCAGCGTCGCGGGGTAACGCCCGTCCCGTTGCGGCAGGTGCGCGAGCGCGTGGGCGAACAGGGCGCGCGGCGGAATACGCCGGTCGCGCAGCGCCACGGCGTTGGCCTCGCCCGCCGCGCGCAGATCGCGCGGCAGGGCGAAGGGGTCGGCGTAGAGCACGGTGATCTCGTCCACGTCGGCCACCGGCAGCGCGAACCCCGCGCGTTGCAGCAGGCCCGCGCAGTCGCGCAGGTCGGGGAACGGCGATACCCGAGGCGAGGCGCCGCCGGCGATCTCGGACTCCGCCTCGGTCAGCGCCGCGCGCAGTTCCGCCAGCGTGCCGAGTGCCGGAAGGCTCGCGAGAAAAAACCCGTCCGGCCGCAGCGCCTGGCGCAACTGGATCAGCGCGCCCGGAAGATCATTGACCCAGTGCAGCGAAAGATTGGCCACGATCAGGTCGAAGCTGGCCGGGGCGAATGGTAGAAATTCCTCGTCCGCCGCGACCGCCGGAGCACCGGCCCGTGCCGCCATCCGGGGGGACAGGTCGCAGGCAAGGGTCTCGATCCCGCGCGCTCGCAGCCGGGGGGCGACGATGCCGCGCCCGCCCACGTCCAGCGCGCGGGTGAATGTGCGCGTGGTGTCGTCCAGCCGGTCGAGCAGCCGCTCGGCCGCGTCCTCCAGAATATCGGACACGCTGCCCACGGTCGCCGCCGCGCGGTCGCGGTGGCGGCGCACGGCGGCGCGGTCGAAGACGAGCATGTCGGTCATGGCGGGCACAATAAGGGCGGCGGCGTTGCCGCCAAGGCCCGGCGCGGCATAGCATCCGCGCATGTCCGCCTTCGCCCTGGTTGCCCGCGCGGCCCCCGGAGTGGGTGTTGCGCTGCGCGCGACGCTGGACGTGCTGCTGCCGCCGAGCTGTCTGACCTGCGACCGCCCGGTGGATGCGCCCGGCCGCTTCTGTGCCGAGTGCTTTCGCGGTGCCGCGTTCATCACCGAACCGTGCTGCGCGCACTGCGGCGTGCCGTTCAGCCATGCCGGCCAAGGCGGGACGGAGCGGCTGTGCCCCGGCTGTCGCGAGCATCCGGCGCCGTGGGGGCAGGCGCGCGCGGCGCTGCGCTACGATGGGCAGGCCAAACATGTGCTGTTGCCGTTCAAGCACGCGGACCGCCCGGAACTGGCGGCGGCGCTGGCGCCGATGATGGCGCGCGCGGGGGCGGCCCTGTTGCGCCGCGCCGAGCTGATCGTGCCGGTGCCGCTGCATCGCCGCCGCCTATTTGCGCGCCGCTACAACCAGGCGGCGCTGCTGGCCCAGGTGCTGGGCCGCCTCTCGGGCGTGCCATCCGCGCCGGACCTGCTATGCCGCATCCGCGCGACGGTCCCGCTCGGCGAGTTCTCCGCCCAGGCGCGGGCGGAGCAGGTCGCCGGCGCCTTCGCCATCCGCCCGTCGCGCGCCGCCCGCGTGCCCGGACGGCGCGTGCTGCTGGTGGACGACGTGATGACCTCGGGCGCCACTGCCGCCGCCTGCACCGAGATCCTGCTTGCCGCCGGGGCTGCCGCCGTCGATGTGCTCGTCGCCGCGCGCGTGCCAGATCCGCGCCTGCGCTGACCCCCTCTTGCGGGCGCGCCCGCGCGTGCCAAAACTCTCGGTTACACAAGGAGTTCCGCATGGCCAAGATCGAGATCTATACGCAGGATTGGTGCCCGTACTGCGCCCGCGCCAAGCAGGTGTTCGACACGCGCGGCACCGCCTACACCGAGATCAGCGCGCCGCGCGGCACCGAGGCCCGTGCCGAGGCGATCCGCCGTTCCGGCGGGCGTTCGACCGTGCCGCAGATCTTCATCGATGGCGCGCATATCGGCGGCTGCGACGACCTGCTGGCGCTGGACCGCGCAGGCAAGCTCGACCCGCTGCTGCGGGCGGCATGATGCGGCGCATCGGCAACAGTGCCGGTTGCACCGCCGCCACGATATTGGCACTCTCTTGCCCCGAGTGCCAGGGGCAGCCCATGTTCGCGGCGGTTTGAGCCGATCACGATGATGCGCCACGGGATAAGCCGATGATCCACTATCAGTTGCAGTGCGCGAAGGGACACGGGTTCGACGGCTGGTTCCGCGACAGCGCCGCGTTCGACGCGCAGGCAGCGCGCGGGCTGGTGGAATGCCCGTCCTGCGGCGAGACCTCGGTCAGCCGCGCGCTGATGACCCCCGCCGTACCGAAGAAGAGCCGCGCTCTGGCCGCCCCGCCGCCGCCGCCGCCACCACCTCCCTCGGAACAGCCGCTGGCGGTGGCCGGCGAGCGGCTGCCGGACCATGTGCGCGCGATGCTTCAGCGCGTGCGCGCCGAGGTGGAGAAGAACTGCGACTACGTGGGCGACAAATTCGCCGAGGAGGCCCGCCGCATCCATCGCGGCGAAAGCGACGCGCGCGGCATCTACGGCGAAACCACGCCGGACCAGGCGGAGGCGCTGGCCGACGAGGGTATCGAGGTCAACCGCATTCCCTGGGTGCCGCGCGCGGACGGGTAGGCGGGGGCCGGCGCCCCAGGACACGGCGGCGCTTCAACCGGCCAGGGCGGCCTGCCCCGAAGGTGGGCACGAATGATCAGCGAGGATCATGGGCGCGGAGGCCCGTGCCCGCGAGTCTTACGCGTAGCCGCCGATGGCAAGCCGGTCGAGACACCGATTCACCGCCTCGGTCTGCCGCATCAACTGCGTGCCCGCGATGGCGCGCTCGTTCTGCGACAGCTTGTTCACGAGGCTGCGGATGTCGCGCAGCAGGAAGGCGTTGTTGCCGCGCGCCGCCTTCGCCCCGGCTTCGGTTTCCTCCGGCGTGAGGTGCTAGCGGCGCATCGGCCCCGCCGTCGTGAGGTTGCGGCCCATCTGGTCGATACCGCGATTGCCGCCCGCACCGCCCCCGCCAGGACGCCCTACCCCACTCTCGGCATCGTGCGTCAGGATTTGCCGGGCGAAGTAAAACGGGATGGCCTGCGCATTGGGCGCCACCAGCCCCACATCGCGCATCCGGCGCCACACGTCCTGGGCGAGCCGGTCCAGCATGACCAGAACGCGCTGCTGGTCGGCCGGAAGTGCCGCGATGCCGGTTGCGCCCTGGTCGAACGCGGCCCGCGCCCCGGCGGCTTCCTCCGGCGCCCCACCGCGACACCTCGGCCGCCGCATCGGAGAGCGGCACTAGCCGCTTCTGCATCGCGGGCGCGAGCGGCTTGAGCCGGTCCGCTTCCTCGCGCAGAACCGCCTGCTCGCTGGCGTCTAGGACTTCTCGCTGACGGGTGTCTTCAAGGAGTTTTCCTTGTCGCGCTCCCGGAGGTAGCGCCGGGCTTCCGCGATTGTCTTGCGCACCGGCGCGTCGTCCTTGTGGGGGGACGCCTCCAGGTTGGCCAGGATGGCCCGCAAATCGCTGGTCGGGGTGAAGGGCGATATGCCCGGTATCCCGAAGTGGACTACGCGCATTTTTTCGGGCTGCTTCATAAGCCAA
>JAKBCB010000332.1 GCA_021808185.1 Pseudomonadota bacterium | reverse complement strand
ACCGAGAGCATAAGATCCACGCCTTCGTCGTTGATCAGGCTTTTTGCCAGCTGGCTCGCGCGCGCGGGGTCGGACTGCGTGTCGCGGTCGAGCAGTTCCACGGCATAGCTCGTGCCGTTCACAGCGAGCCCGGGCGCGAGGGCCTTGCGCGCCAGATCGAGAATATACCCGTCCGTCTCGCCGAAGCCGGCCAGCGCCCCGGTGCGCGGGCTGATGAAACCGATCTTCAGCTTGTCCCCGGCCGCGCGCGCGCGGCGCCCGGCGGCCAGCAGCATCCCGGTGGCCCCTGCGGCCACCAGCGCCTGGCGGCGCGGCAGGATCAGCGGCGTTGCGGCCCGCGACTCGGAATCCGTCATTGGAAGCCCCCCGTCATTCTTGTCCGATGGCGGTTCGTTCGACCGCATGGCGGAGCATCGCCCGAACCCGCCGGACTTGGCAATCGACACCGGGGGAACACATCCCGCCACGCGCGGGCGTTATCGCTCCGGCGCGCGCGCCAGATGGCGGTTCGTCACCATTGCCAGCGAGGCCGCGCCCGATCCCTGCACCAGTTGCTCCGCTCCCGCATGCTCGCTCGCGGCGGCGCCCAGCCGCCCGACCACGCGGAAGGCGACGATCACGGCGGCGGCGCCGAACAGCACCGAGCCCGCCGCCTGCCCGATCAACACGCCGGCCGGCCCGTACGCCGCGCCGATGGTCACGAACGGGATCGTCCCCAGTGTCGCCCGCCCCCAGTTGAAGCCGGTCGAAAGCAGCGGAAAGCCCAGATTGTTGAACGCGGCATTGGCCACGAACAGCGCCCCGCTGAACAGGAACGACGCTGCCAGCCACGAGCAGAACAGCCGGATCAGCGAAGCCGTCTCCCCCTCGGCGGAGAACGCCAGCACGATCAGCGACTGCGCCAGCGCCAGCACCACCCAGGCGCCGGTGACGGCAATGGCCACGAAGACCAGGCTGTCGCGCAACGCCGCGCGCACCCGCTCCGGCCGGCCCGCGCCCAGGTTCTGCGCCAGGATCGGCCCGACCGCCCCGGTCAGCGCGTAGACCAGCCCGAATGCCACCGGGGAAATGCGGTCGATGGTCGCCTGCCCCGCGACCGCCGCCGTGCCGAACGCCGCCATGCTGTGCGTGACGTAGGAAGCGCCGATCGGGGTGGCGAGGTTGGTCAGCACCGCCGGCCCCGCGACCGCGAACACCCGGCGCAAATCCCCGGCCAGTGCCGCCGGTTCGAACCGCCCGAGCAAGCCGTGCACCCGCACCGCGCCATGCCAGCCCATGGCCACCAGCACGCAGCGCGAGATCACGGTGCTGATCGCGGCCCCCGTCAGCCCCAGATGCAGCCCGAAGATCAGCACCGGATCGATGGCGGCGGTGACGAACGCCGCGACCAGGGTCACGTTCATCGCCCGCCGCGCGTCGCCCACGCTGCGCAGCAGGCCGGAGAAACACATCCCCGCCGCCACCAGTGGCAGGGACGGCGAGGTGATGCGCAGGAACGCCCCCGCCAGATCCCGCGTCTGCCCCACCGCGCCGAGCAGGCCCAGCAGCGGGTCCAGCGCCGCGACGGTGAGCAGGCCGAGGCCCAGCATCAGCCCGGTGAGCACGACGATGCCGCCGGTGGCCGTCCGCCGCGCTTCCGCCATGCGCCCGGCGCCGATGCTGCGGGAGACCACGGCGCCGATGCCGATCATCAGCCCGATGGCGACGGAGACCTGCAGGAACCCCACGACGCCGGAAAACCCCACGGCGGCGGCGAGCGGCTTCTGGCCGAGCCGGGAGATGTAGAACAGGTTCAGCAGATCGACGACGAACACCGAGACGAGTCCGATCGCCCCGGTGCTGGCCATCACGACCACATGCCGCATCGTCGGGCCGGTGACGAAGCGCGCCGGGGCGGTGTTGGTGGCGCCTGTCACGGACTCGGAGCCACCCACTTCGGAAAGCGCGACATGGCCTCCAGCTCCTCCAGCGGGATCGAGTTGCGCACATACAACTGGCTCGCGTCGCGCGGCGGCTGCCAGTCCCATGCCGTCTGCCGCCCGTGCTTCAGCGCCTCCACCACGAACAGCCGGCGCCGCTGGCTGTCCAGCACCGCGCGGTGCAGGGCCGAGAGGTTCCAGCGCCGCGCCACTTCCTTGCGATACGCGGTCAGGCTCGCCGCGTGCGCGGGGTCGGTGGCGAGGTTGGTCAGCTCGTCCGGGTCGGTGGACAGGTCGAAAAGCTGGTCCGGGTCGGTCGGCGTGTGCACGAATTTCTGCCCGCCGCGCCGGATCATCACCATGGGTGCCACCACGCCTTCGGCCAGATATTCCCCGATCACTTCGTCATGCCCGCCGGTGCGCGCCAGATGCGGCAGCAGGCTGCGGCCGTCGATGGGGCCGGCGTAATCCGGCGCCTGCCCGTCGCCCGCGATCTCCGCCAGCGTCGGCAGCAGATCGACCAGCGACACCGCGCTGCCCACCCGCCCGGCGGCGAAACGCCCCGGCGCGTGCACGATCAGCGGGATGCGGCAGGCCGGCTCGAAGTAGCTCATTTTGTACCACAGGCCGCGCTCGCCCAGCATCTCGCCGTGGTCGGCGATCACCATGACGATCGTGTCGTCGGCGAGCTTGGCCGCGCGCAGCGCGGACATCACGCGCCCGACATTGTCATCCACATAGGACACCTCGCCAAAATAGGCGTGCCGGGCGGCCTGCGTCTGTTCCTGCGTCACCGGTTGAATGTCCAGGCCGATGACGTGGCGCAGCCGTTGCGAATGCGGGTCATCGGCGGCGCGCGTGTTGCGCGGCGCGTCGATCTCGTCGGGTCGGTAGCGGTCGAAATACTCGTCGGTGATGGTGAACGGGTCGTGCGGGTGGGTCAGCGACACCACCATGCAGAACGGCCGCGCGTCCGAGCCGCGCGCGATGTCGAACAGCCGTTGCTGCGCGGTGAACACCACCTCCTCGTCGAAGTCGATCTGGTTGGTGCGCGCGCAGCGCCCGGCCTGGGTCACGCTGTCCATCACGTGGTACCAGTCCGGCCGCTCGGCGAAGCGCGTCCAGTCCGGCGTCCAGGCGTAGTCGGCGGGGTAGATGTCGGTGGTCAGCCGCTCCTCGAAGCCGTGCAACTGGTCCGGGCCGCAGAAATGCATCTTGCCCGTCAGGATCGTCCGGTAGCCGGCATGGCGCAGATAGTGCGCGAAGCTCGGCACCTGGGAGGGGAACTCGGCGGCGTTGTCGTACACCCCGGTCGCGGACGGCAGCCGCCCGTACACGAACACGCCCCGCGAGGGCGCGCAGAGCGGGCTGTTGCAGTATGCGTTGTCGAACACCGTGCCATGCTCGGCCAGCGCGTCGATATTCGGGGTCTTGGCCACCTTGTTGCCGTAGGCGGGTAGCGCCGGGGCGGTGAGCTGGTCGGCCATCAGGATCAGGATGTTCGGGCGCTTGGGCATCGGCTCCTCGGGGCGGCGCGGAAGGGGGCGCGCACGATGCGGCGGGACGGGGGAACCGTCCAGGGCCGCCCGCGCTTGACGCCGCCGCACCGCTTCGCCATAACCCGCGCCTTCCGATGCCCTTTGGCGCGCGGAGTGTTTCGTGCGCCCCGATTTTCGAGGATGAAGCGATGTCCCGCCGCTGCCAGATCACGGGCAAGGGTGTGCTGTCCGGTAACAACGTCAGCCACGCCAACAACAAGACCCGTCGCCGTTTCCTGCCCAACCTGCAGGAGACCTCGCTGCTCTCGGACGTGCTGGGCCACGCGGTCAGCATGCGTCTGTCCACGCGCGCGATCCGCACGGTCGAGCGCAACGGCGGCATCGACGCCTTCCTGCTCGGCACGCCGAACAGCCGGCTGCCCGGCGAGGCGCTGATCCTCAAGCGCCGCATCGAGCGCGCGGCCGCCAAGAAAGCGGCGGCCTGAGCCGCCCGGCCCCGGCCAAACCTTCCGCCCCGGTGCCCGGCTCGTGGCACCGGCTGGGAGGCTTTACGCTGGGGCTGCTCGCCTGCTGCCTCGTTGCTCTTGCCGCCGGCCCCGTGCTGGCGGGCGAGCCGACGGTGCAGGCGCGGACCACGCGGCTGGCGCGTGATTATCAGGTCAACCCGGACCTCACCTACACCGAAACCATCGCCATCGACACGGTGGTGCTCACCCGGCGCGGCGTGCGGGACGAGGAGCGCGCCACGCTGACCTTCTACCCGAACACCCAGCGCGCCGACGTGCTGGAGGCATGGGTGGACGAGCCGGACGGCACACGGCTGCCGGTGCCCGACTCCGCCCGCTTCACCCGCCCGAGCGAGGCGGCGCAGGACGCACCCGGCTTCACCTCCGCCCAGACCACGACGCTGCTGTTTCCGCAGGTGCGCGAGGGCAGCCGCACCCATGTCGTCTGGCGCAAGACGCAGACCGCCCCGGCGCTGCTCGGCGTCAATGTCGAGGCGATGGTCCCGCTCGACGAGCCGATCGACGTGGCGCGCATCAGCATCGAGGCCCCGGCCGACCTGGCGCTGCATTGGGCCGCGCGCGGCGGCTTCGCCGTCACCGACCGGCGCGAAGGCGGCCTGCGCACCATCACCGCCAGCATCGCCGACACCCACGCCGAGGAGCCCGAGCGCAACGCCGTCGATGCGCATGATTTCCAGCCGATGTTCCTGGCCACCACGCTCCCCGGCCTGCCCGAACTCGGCGCGATCTACGCCCGCCAGTCCGCCGACAAGGCGGTGGCCACGCCGGAGATCGCGGCGCTGGCCCGCCGCGTCGCGGGCGAGCGCACCGGGCTCGCGGCGGCGCGGGCGGTGTAC
>JAKBCB010000331.1 GCA_021808185.1 Pseudomonadota bacterium | reverse complement strand
CAGGATCGCTGCCCATCCCATCAAGCGCGTCGATCAACTCCTGCCTTGGAACATCGACGCACAATCTGTCTGAGCAGCGTCACGCAAATTCAACCGTAGCCGATAGATGACGCTTACCGAGTGCGCGGCCCCCCAGGCAGAGCTCAGCCTGTCAGCAGCCTGTCGATGACATCCTGGGCCAAATCGGGTGTCGCCGCTTCCGGCTGCCGGAAGCAAGCCGGTCGCCGATGGCATCTTCCCGCCCGCTGTTGCGCGTGGCCGCGCTCGGCGCGCCGATCAGGCCGACAATCCGCTCGTGAACGCGCGCGAGTTGCCTGGAAAGATGGGCCTCTCTGCAATCCATCAGTATTCTCGACTCTCGCGGATCGCTTCGCGCAGGTCGGTGTCCGGCGCCGCTGCCGGGCGGCGTGGCTCGCGCCCCGCCGCCCGGGTCCGCGGCATCAGAAATTCAGCGGCGTTGCCTGCACCACCAGCGGCAGCGTGCGCACCATCGCCAGCACGTCGTCCGTCACCGGCTCGTCCACCGAGACCAGGCAGATCGCATCGCCGCCCTGCTCGGCGCGGCCGAGATGGAAAGTCGCGATGTTGATGCCGGCGCCCGCGAGTGTCGCGCCGAAGCGGCCGATGAAGCCGGGCTTGTCCTGGTTGGTGACGTACAGCATGTGGCGGCCGAAATCGGCTTCCACCTTGATGCCCTTGATTTCGACGATGCGCGGCCGCGATCCCGCGAACAGCGTGCCCGCCACGGAGCGCGTCTGCTGGTCGGTGCTCACCGTCACCCGCACCAGCGTCAAGTATTCGCTCGGCCGGTCGTGCACCGTCTCCGCGACATCGATGCCCCGCTCGCGCGCCAGCACCGGGGCGTTGACCATGTTCGCCCCGGCCATCAAGGGCGAGAGCAGGCCCGCCAGCGCGGCGGCATTCAGCGGCTTGTGGTTCACCTGTGCGGCCGCCCCCTCGTATTCGATGGTGACGGCGCGGATCACGCCCTCCTTGGCGCTCGTCAGTTGCCCGGCGAACGCGCCCAGCAGGCGGCAAAGCTCCATGTAAGGCTTCAGGCGCGGCGCGTCCTCGGCCGAGACCGACGGCATGTTGATCGCGTTCGACACAGCGCCCGTGAGCAGAAAATCGCTCATCTGCTCGGCAACCTGGAGCGCCACGTTTTCCTGCGCCTCGGCGGTCGCCGCACCCAGATGCGGCGTGCAGACCACGTTCTCCAACGCGAACAGCGGGCTTTGCGTCGCAGGCTCGGTCTCGAACACATCGAGCGCCGCACCGGCCACATGGCCGGACCTGATCGCATCGGCCAGCGCCGCCTCGTCGATCAGCCCGCCGCGCGCGCAGTTGACGATGCGCACGCCCTTCTTGGTTTTCGCCAGTGCCTCACGGGAAAGAATGTTCTTCGTCGTCTCCGTCAGCGGCGTGTGCAGCGTGATGATGTCCGCCCGCGTCAGCAACTCGTCGAGGTCCACCTTCTCCACGCCGAGATCGAGTGCCCGCTGTTCCGTCAGATACGGGTCATATGCAATCACCCGCATCTTCAGGCCCTGCGCGCGGTCCGCGACGATGGAGCCGATATTGCCGCAGCCGATCAGGCCGAGCGTTTTCGCGAACAACTCCACGCCCATGAAGCGGTTTTTTTCCCACTTGCCGGCCTTGGTGGAGACGGTCGCCTCCGGGATCTGCCGGGCAAGAGCAAAAATCATCGCAATCGCGTGCTCGGCCGTGGTGATGGCATTGCCGTAGGGCGTGTTCATCACCACCACGCCGCGCGCGGTGGCTGACTTCACATCCACGTTGTCCACGCCGATGCCGGCGCGCCCGACCACTTTCAGGTTCGGCGCCGCGTCGAGCAATTCCTTGGTCGCCTTGGTCGCCGAGCGGATCGCCAGCCCATCGTACTCGCCGATGATGGCGCGCAGATCGGCGGGCGAAAGGCCGGTTTTCACGTCGGCCTGAATGCCGCGCGCGCGGAAAATCTCCACGGCGGCGGGGGAAAGCTTGTCGCTGATGAGAACTTTCATCGTTCTGGTCCCGTGATGTCGGGTGAATCGGATGCGGCGCGTCCCCTCGCCCCTCCCATCTCGGGAAGGGGGAGCGGTCACGGGGCCGCGACTATTCGGCCGCGTGCGCGACGTGCGCGGCGGACACCTGCGCGTAGGCCCAATCGAGCCACGGCAGCAGGGCCGCGATGTCGGCGGTCTCGACCGTGGCGCCGCCCCAGATGCGCAGGCCCGGCGGCGCATCGCGATACGAGGCGATGTCGAACGCGACACCTTCCTTCTCCAGCAGCGAGGCCAGCTTCTTTGCCGCCTCCGCCTGCCCCGCCGCGTCCAGCGCGGTGAACCAGGGCGCCACGATCTTCAGGCAGATCGAGGTGCAGGACCGCGTCGTCGCGTCCTCCGCCAGGAAAGCCACCCAGTCGCGCGCCGCGACGAACGCCGCCACGGCCGCGAGATTCGCCTCGCTGCGCGCGATCAGCGCCTTCAGCCCGCCGACGCCCTCGGCCCAGCGCAGCCCGTCCAGCGCATCCTCGACGCACAGCATCGACGGGGTGTTGATGGTCTCGCCCTTGAACACGCCGTCGATCAGCTTGCCGCCCGAGGTCAGGCGGAAGATCTTCGGCAGCGGCCAGGCCGGCTTGTAGCTCAGCAGCCGCTCCACCGCGCGCGGCGACAGCGCCAGCATCCCGTGCGCCGCCTCGCCACCCAGCACCTTCTGCCAGGACCACGTCACCACATCGAGCTTCTGCCACGGCAGGTCCATGGCGAACGCGGCCGATGTCGCGTCGCAGATCACCAGCCCCTCGCGGTCGGCGGCGATGAAATCCGCGTTCGGCAACCGCACGCCGGAGGTGGTGCCGTTCCACGCGAGCACGAGGTCATGCGCCGGATTTACGGCGGCCAGATCCGGCAGCTTGCCGTAATCGGCCGTCAGCACCCGCGCGTCCTTCAGCTTCAGTTGCTTGACGACATCGTTGGCCCAGCCTTCGGAGAAACTCTCGAACGCCAGCACATCGACCGGCCGTGCGCCGAGCAGCGACCACAGCGCCATTTCCACGGCGCCGGTGTCGGAAGCCGGCACGATGCCCAGCTTCCAATCGGCCGGCATGCCGAGAATGGCTTTCGAGCGTTCGATGACCTCTGCAAGCCGGGCCTTCGGCTCTTTCGCGCGGTGCGAGCGGCCCAGAAGCGCGCCTTGCAGCGCCGCCAGCGAAAAGCCGGGGCGTTTGGCGCAGGGGCCGGATGAAAAATCGGGATTGGCCGGACGCATGTCCGGCTTCGCGGCGAGTGCCATTGCGGCTCTCCCTTTCAGAAGAGAAGCGCCCCGGTGGGGGGGCGTGACCCGCCGCCTGCTTAGACCGGACGCAGGCGGCGGGGCAAGGGCGCTTTTTCCGCGAAGGGCAGCCCCGCGCTACAGCGCGTTCAGAAAGGCGATCAGGTCCTCGCGATCTCGCCGGCTCAGCCCCATGGCGAAGCGCGCGTTGTAGAAGTCCACGACATTGCCCAGCGTCGCGGCGCCGCCGTTGTGAAAGTAAGGCGGCCGTGCCGCGAGGTTGCGCAGCGTCGGCACCTTCAACCGATTGATGTCGCTGCATTGGCCGGACAGGATGGCGCGGCCCGGGTCGGTGGTGGTGAAGCTCTGCCCCGCGAGCGGCCCGGCATTGCATTGCAGGGTGAACACCGGCAGCGCCGACTGGTCGATGCCGACCGCGCCGGGCACGGTAACGCCGGTATCCACCAGCGCACCGGGCGTGACCATCGCGCTGCCCACCTTGGCGTTCAACGAATGGCTGCCCGCGTTCGGCGCGTCGTGGCACGTGGAGCAGGTGCCACTGATCGCCGGCTGGCCGAGCAGGTCGTTCAGCCCCGCCACGCCGCTGATGGTAAAGCTGCGCTCGTTGAAGATCGCCTCCCCGCGCGCGATGGCGGCACGCGCCGGCCCCGTCCAGCCGTGTCCGTCGCCGTACCCGGACGCGCCGGGCGCCCAGGCGGCATAGAGGGAATACACGTCCTGGTTGAACGTCTGCCCGGTCGGGTCGGCGCCGAACGCATCGTTGCTGCCGAGATAGAATTGCTGCGCGGCGAGCGCGATCGGCCCGCCCTGCGCGCCGTCCCCGGTCAGCGTGCCGGCGCTCAGGCTGCTGGTCTGCGCCGAGGTCAGCCCGAGTTCGAAGGCCACCATCTGCTGGATTTCCGGCGAGGCCGCCGTCAGCACCAGGCTGGACTGGGCATGGATGCGATTGGCATCGATCGCCTGCTGCGCCAGCGTGGGTTCGCGCCCGTCCGCCAGGATCGTGCTCAGGAATGCCAGATTGGTCGCCGGCAGCGGCCGGCGATAGATCGAGACGAAGCCCGCGCTGGTCGCGCCCGGCCCGTAGCTGGTCAGCCCGGTGGCGGGGTTTGTGTTGCAGCCGTACGGGTCCTGCACCTGGGTGATGCCGAATTGCAGCGTGGGCGGCGCCGGCAGTTTCTCGAAGATGCGGATCAGCCCCTTGCTCAGCAGCAGGCTGGAGGCTCGCAGCCGCGCCGGCAGGCTGGAAACGTCGTCGGTGGAACAATTCGTGCCATCGACCGGCTGGAACAGCGGATCGGTGCCCTGGGTACGGAAGAACAGCGCCTGCACCTGCGCCGGCGTGATGCTCCATCCGGCCGAGGCGGCGTGGCAACTGGCACAGGTGCGCCCGTTGGTGCCGAGTGCCGCGAAGAAGGCGTTGTTCGCGGTCAGCGTCGGCCCGCCGGGCTGGTAGGTGGCGCTGGTGCCCTGCGGGTTGACCACGGTCTGAAACACGGGAACGACCGGGGGCGTGGATTGCG
>JAKBCB010000330.1 GCA_021808185.1 Pseudomonadota bacterium | reverse complement strand
GCTTCCTCCTCCAGCTTGTCCAGCACGGCGGCGGCGTCCGGCCAGTCGAAGCCGACGCGGGCGGCGCGCTTGGCGAGTTTCTCGGCGCGGGTCAGCGCGGGGAGGTTGACGGGCACGCCGGCGAGCGTGCCGGTTTGCGCGCGCGCGGCGCGTTCGGCGTGTTTCTGTTCCTCCCACGCATGGGTCTGTGCCGCGGCGTCGCGGGCGGCGGCCTCGCCGAACACATGCGGGTGGCGGCGCACCATCTTGTCGGCGATCGCGGCGGCGACCTCCGCAAAACCGAATTGTCCTTCTTCCTCAGCCATTTGCGCGTGATAGACGACCTGGAACAGCAAATCGCCCAGCTCGTCCGGCAGTGCGGCGAAATCGCGGGTGGCGATGGCGTCGGCGACTTCGTAGGCTTCCTCGATGGTGTACGGTGCGATGGTGTCGAAGGTCTGCACACGGTCCCACGGGCAGCCGTTCGCGGGGTCGCGCAACGCCTTCATGATGTCGAGCAGGCGGCGCAGTTCGGCTTCGGCGGCGTGGGGCACGGCTGGCTCCTGTTGGCTCGTCGGGTCATAGCGGGAAGCGGGGCGGGGAGGAACGGGATGCAACCGGTGTTGACGGGGGGCTGCCAGTGCGGCGCGGTGCGATACGCGCTGGCCGAGATGCCGGGCAGCGCGAGCCTGTGCCATTGCCGCATGTGCCAGAAGGCGGTGGGGCAGCCCTTTGCCGCCTATGCGACGGTGGCCGCGACGGCATTCGCCTGGACCCGCGGCGACCCGCCGGCCTTCCGCAGTTCGACGGCGGCGGAGCGGCATTTCTGCCCGGCCTGCGGCACACCGCTGTCGTTCCGCTACCTGCACAAGCCGACCATCTCGGTCTCGGTCGGCTCGCTCGACACCCCGGAACATGTGCGGCCGACGCGGCATGTCGGGGTGCAGGGCCGGCTCTCCTGGCTGACCGCCGCGACGCTGGAGGCGCTGCCGGCCGCGCCGACCGTGGGGGCACAGACGCCGCCGTACGTGCGGGATCTGACCAGTTTCCAGCATCCCGACCACGACACGCCGGAGGGATGGGCACGGTGAGCGAGATCGACTGGGACGCGGCGCGCGCGGAGATGGGGCGCTGGTACTGGTGGGGCATTCCCACCTTCTTCCGCTGCCCGTGGAACGAAGACCCGGCGGCCGCGGACATCGCCCTGCTCGGCGTGCCGCATTCGGCGGGCAACGGCTCGACCGAGCGCGACCAGCACCTCGGCCCGCGCGCGGTGCGCAACGTCTCGGCGCTGTATCGGCGCGGCCATGGGCGGTTCGGCTTCACGCCCTGGGAGGTGTGCCGCATCGCCGACGCGGGCGACGTGCCGCTGCCGGAGGCGATGGCTAACGACGTTAGCCTTGAGCATATCGAGGCGTACGCCAAACGGTTCGACGCCGCCGGCACCCGTCTTGTCGCCATGGGCGGGGACCACTCCATCACCGGGCCGCTGCTGAAGGCGGTGGGCGGACCGGGCTCGCTGCTGGCCGGTGGCGCGCCGGTGGCGCTGGTGCATTTCGACAGCCACACCGACGCCTACCACCATCTGCCGCACTGGCTCGGCAACCGCCGTTCCGCCGCGCACTGGGCCAGCTACACGGTGGCCGAGGGCCATGTGGACCCGCACCGCTCCACCCAGATCGGCATCCGCCCGAATGTCGGCACGCCCGGCAGCCGGACGAGCAGCGAGGATCTCGGCTACCGCATCATCGGCATGGACGAGATCGAGACGATCGGCACGCGCGGCGTGATCGAGGCGGTGCGGGCGCGGATCGGCGACGCGCCGGTTTACATCACCTTCGACCTTGACTCGCTGGACCCGGCGGATGCGCCCGGCGTGTCCAATCTGGAGCCCGGCTATGCCGGCATCCGGGTGGGCGAGGCCATGCGCATGCTGCAAGGTCTGCGCGGCTGCAACGTGGTCGGCGGCGACGTGGTCTGCCTGATGCCAACCAAGGACGCGGCGAACCAGATCACCGCGATGAACGCGATGGTGGTGATGTTCGAGATCGTCTGCCTGATGGCCGACCGGATGCGGGCGGCCTGAACCTTCGGAGGAACCGTCATGGCACTGGCACCGGTCGAGCGGCTGGACATCCTGGTCCTGGTGGACAACGTCACCGACTCGCTGTCCTCCGTGCCGCCCTTCGTCACGCGCGAATGGCAGCGATTGCAGCAAAAGGGTATGCGGCTGGTGGCGGGCGGCTCGCTCTGCTGCGCCAACCATGGGCTGTCCCTGGTCATCACCGCGCATGGCCCGAACGGGTCGCGGACGATGTTGTTCGACGGTGGCCCGGTGGATTACGCGGTCGAGCGCAACGGCGCGCGTCTGGGGGTGGATTTCGGATCGATCGACGCCGCGATGCTTTCGCACGGGCACTGGGACCACGCCGGCGGCATCCCGCGCGCGCTGGGCATGATGCGCGCGGCCAATGGGGCGCGGGATGTGCCGCTGTATTTGCATCCGGGGATCTTCCACGAACGCGGCCAGCGACAGTCCGATGGCGGCGTGCTGCCGATGGACCGCATCCCGACACCCGGGCAATGGCGGGAGTTCGGCGCCGAGCCGATCGTCACCGATCAGCCGCTGACCTGCCTTGACGACATGTTCTACGTCAGCGGCGAAATCCCCCGCGTGACCACCTACGAGAAGGGCCTGATCGGCCAGGTGCGCCGCGTGGCCGAAGGCGCCGCGTGGGAGCCGGACCCCTGTCTTATGGACTAGCGTTATCTCGCGGTGCATGTCCGCGACAAGGGGCTGGTCGTGTTCAGTGCCTGTTCGCATGCCGGCATCGTCAATGTGCTGACCCATGCGCGCGCCTGCTTCCCCGGCGTGAAGCTCCATGCCGCCATGGGTGGGTTCCACCTATCGGGTCCGACGGAGGCGATCATTCCCGAGACGGTCCGCGACCTGCACGGTTTCAGTCTCGACCTGATCCTCCCCGCCCATTGCACCGGCTGGCGCGCGGTGAACGCGCTGGTGGGCGCGTTCGGGGAAGCGGTGTTGGTTCCCGCCGCCGTGGGCAAGCTGTTCAGCCTGTAGGGGCGCCGGGTGGCGAACCGCCGCCGGTCAGGTTGGTCCGCGCGTCGCGCGCTACGGTTTGCACGCCACCTGATCGGGGGGCGCCGGCGGCGTGCCCTTGTGGCGGGCGGTGACGGAGACGGCGGTGTTGCCGACGCTGTCCTGGCCGCTGCCCTGGAACGTCGCGCCGTTGTCCTCCGAGCGGAGAGTGAGGGTGAACTGCGTCGCCTGATGCGCCACCGGGTCGAAGCTCCGGTAGCCGGTAAAGGCGATCTGCACCGGCGAGCAGGACGCGCGTGACTGGCTGAACCACGCGCTGCGCGGGGTGTATTGCGTGGCCTTGCCGGTGATCTTGCAGACGCCGCTGGACAGATCGAGGTGCCAGGTATCGCTGGTGGGCGCGGTGTAGCGCCCGGCACGGTCGCGCCAGGCGATGTCCACCTGATAATCGCCGCCGAGCAGATCCTGCGGGTCCGGCAGCGCCTGAGGCAGTTCCATCAGCAGGTCGGTGCGCGCGACGCGGGCGGCGGGCGAGGCGAGCATCACCACCATCGCCGCATCGTCGTGGCGCGTGCACAGCAGATCGGTCGGCGCGGTGACGGCGAACGGCGTTTCCAGCGCGGTCGGCGCGCAGACGACATGCGGGTTGGTGGCGAACACCTGCACGTCCTTGGGTGCCGTGGCGCCGGCGGCGGGAGTCCAGGACAGGTGCACCAGGAAGTCGCATTGCCTGGCGCCCTGTACCAGCCGCGCATGCAGGCCCGGTGTCGCCTCGCAGGCGGCGAGCGCGGTGGCGACGCCCGGGGTAATCCCCTTGACGAAGTCCGACATCTGGTCGGCCACCCGCTGGTCGCCGCGGGCCGTCGCGCAAAACCCGTGCTTCCAGTCGAGGAAGTCCTGGCCGCCGTTCGGGTCGAAGCCGAACGTCGCCTCCAGCACGTCCGGCGCGATGCCGAGGGCGGTGGCGGCCACGCGCAGGTCTGATTCCAGCGCGATATTGGCCTGACACATCCAGTTCCGGAACGAATCCGCGCGGTCCGCGTCGGTAAGCGTGGCGCGGGTGTCGTAGGCGCCGAACTGCGCGAGCGCCGCGCAACTGTCCGGCGCCTTTGCCGGGGCAAGGTCGGCGGCAAGGGCGGGCGTGGCGGTTCCCACAAGCAGCAGGATGGCGCGCAACAGGCGGGGCCGGCTGGTCACGTACGATGTTCCGTCTCGACGATGAGGACAGACGATAGCGCGCCCCGGTGCCGAAGGCACGCCCGCCGCCGCGCCGCGCTCAGGCGTGGATCGGCGGCAGCCGGTCGCGCCAGGGCATTTCCTGTTCCAGCACGCTCGCCAGCGCCAGCAGCGTTGCCTCCTCGCCGTAGCGGCCGACCGCTTGCACGCCGACGGGCAGGCCGTCCGCCGACCAGTGCAGCGGCAGCGAGATCGCCGGCAGCGGCGCGATGTTGAACGGGAACATGAACACGGCATCCGTCCATTTGGCGTTGTACCTGGCCAGATCCGGCTCGCTCATGTCCCAGTGGCCCAGCGGGCGCGGCTTCTGCGTCAGGGTCGGGGTCAGATACACGTCGTACGGCAGCAGATCGGCCGAGATCTCGCGCGACAGGCCGCGCAGCGCGTTCATCAGGTTGACCTGCTGGATCGCCGTCTGCGCCCGCCCGGCCTGGATGACGGCCCAGGTCGTCGGCTCCACGTCCGCCTGCGTCACCGGCCGGCCGACGAGGGGCGCGAGGTTTTCGAACACGGCCGCACTCTCGGCCGGGGTCATCGCGGTGT
>JAKBCB010000329.1 GCA_021808185.1 Pseudomonadota bacterium | reverse complement strand
ACGCCGACGATGCCCTTGAGTTGCGCCTCGGTGAACGCGGCGGGCGCGTCCGCGACCGCCCAGGGTTGGGCGCGGGCACCTTCGTGGCGCTCGGTCAGGCGGGTGACCAGCGCGTGCAGCCATGCGGCGTCGTCGATGAACTCCACGCGGCCATGGGCATGGACCGCGACATAGTTCCAGGTCGGCACCACTTTGCCGGTTTGCCGCTTCGTCGCGTACCAGGACGGGGTGACGTAGGCGTCCGGCCCGGCGAACATCGCCAGCGCGTCCACCTCTGGCGCGCTGCGGTGCCATTGCGGGTTGGCGCGGGCGACGTGGCCGAGCAGCGCGCCGTACGGCCCCGGCTCCGGGTCGAGCAGCAGCGGCAGGGGCGTCGCGAGTATCCCGTCCGGCCCGGTCGTCACCAGCGTCGCGAGGCCAGCGGCACGGATCGCGGCATGGATCGTCGGGATGTCGGTCTCGCGGAACTGGGTGGGGATGTACACGGCCTACTCCAGCATCGCCGCGATCGCCGCCGGGTCCACGTCATCGACGGTGGGCGGCGACCAGCGCGGCTTGCGGTCCTTGTCCACCACCATGGCGCGCACGCCCTCGGCAAAGTCCGGGTGGCGGGTGACGTGGCGGGTCAGGCGCAGCTCGGCGGCCAGCGCCGCGCGCAGATCCAGCGTGGCGCCGCGCCGGATCGCCGCCAGCGACCAGCACAATGCGGAAGGCGACATGCCGGCGAGCGTGGCCAGAACCTCCTCCGCCCAGGGCAAGGCTAACGCCGTTAGCCTGCGCCGGATCTCCGGCACGGTCGGCGCGGAGAAGCAATGGTCGATGGCGTCGCGATGCGGGGCAAGCGAGAACGCGGGCAGGGTGCGGGCGAACTCGGCCACCGCCTCCACCCCCTCATGCGGCAGGGCGGCGCGCAGCGCGGGCAGCGCCTCGCGCGGGACGAAATGCGTGGCGAGGCCCGCATGGACGGAGTCGCCCCCCGCGACGCGGGTGCCGGTGAGGCCGAGGAACACCCCCAGTTCGCCCGGCAGGCGCGGCAGGAAGAACGTGGCGCCGATGTCCGGGAACATGCCGATGGCGGTCTCCGGCATGGCGAACAGGGCGGCTTCGGTGGCGACCCGAACGCGGCCATGCACGGACACACCGATGCCGCCGCCCATGCAGATGCCGTCGATCAGCGCGATATACGGCTTCGGATACTCGGCGATGGCGGCGTTGAGCGCGTATTCCTCGGCAAAGAATTTTTCGATCTCGGCCGCGTCTCCGGCGATGGCGTGCGTTCGGACGGCGCGGATGTCGCCTCCGGCGCAGAAAGCGCGGTCCGAGGCACTGTCGATCACCACGGCGTGCACGCTGGGGTCGTCGCGCCATTCGGCGAGGGCGGCGGCGATGGCGGCGATCATGGGCAGGTCGAGGGCGTTCAGCGCCTTCGGCCGGTTCAACAGGATGCGGCCGATGCGGCCCTCGCGGCTGGCGATCACGCTGGAGTCGGTCATACGCAACGAATTCCCCCGGATTTTCGGTTTTCTATAGCCCGTGCCCCGCCAGAGGTCAGCGGCGCAGGATGCGCGAGAGCGCGGAAAACAGCGTCTCGACCACCAGTTGCCGCCGCACCTGCTGGCGCAGCGCGAGCGCCTCGCGCTCCGCTTGGCTTGGGCGGTCGCGGCTGGCGAGCAGGGCGAAGACCAGGGCCAGCAGCAGGTCGATGCCGGAGACGATCAGCACCGCCCAGAGCGGGCGCGTCCAGTCCGTCAGCGCCATCACCAGGGCGACATGCCCGCCGGCCAGGGCCGGCAGCAGGAACAGGACGGCGATCACGCCGAGCCCGACCCGCCCGGCCTGCCGCCGCGCCAGCGCCCGCAGGCGGAGCATCTCCGCCTGGGCCGCGATCTGGACGAGTCGGATCGGGTCCACGGATCAGGCCGCCATCGCGCGGCACGCGGCGGGCGGCGGGCGTTCAATGTCGTCGGGTGGCGATCCCCACCCCGCCCCTCCCCTCTCCCCCGGCAAGCGCGGGCGGAGAGGGGGAAGGAGGGTGTGCATCACGGCATCAGCCGCCCGACCAAAAGCCCGATGCCGGCGGCGATCAGGACGGAGCGGATTGGGTGGGCACGGACATGGGCGGCGATCGCTTCGGCTTTCTCCTCGGCGGCTTGCGCCACGGCCGGGGGCACGCGCTCGCGCGCCAGTCTTTCGACCTCGTCGCGCAACCGCCGAATCTGGTCGAGCGGATCGGCGGATGTGTCGTCGGTCGCGGTCTTAGCGGACATGGCCTCGTTCCCTCTGCAAGATTGCCGAGCAATCAACGCCGGGGGCCGCCATTGGTTGCCGCCATGCAAACCATGGCGGCAACCTTGTCACGGCCTCAGGCGGCCTTGGCGGTGGCGATGGTCTGCCACACCTTCTCGGGCGTCGCGGGCATGTCGATGTGGGTCACACCGTCCACGCTCAGCGCATCGACGATGGCGTTGATGACCGCAGGCGGGCTGCCGACGGCACCGGCCTCGCCCGCGCCCTTCACGCCCAGCGGGTTCGACGCGCAGGGCACCTCGATCAGATCGACCTCGATATCCGGCAGGTCGTCCGCGCGCGGCAGGGCGTAGTCCATGAAGCTGCCGGAAAGGAGCTGGCCGGAATCCGGGTCGAACGCCGTGTGCTCCAGCACCGCCTGCCCGAAGCCCTGCGCCACGCCGCCATGCACCTGGCCGCGCACGATCAGCGGGTTGACCGCCTTGCCCACGTCGTCGGTGACACTGTAGCGCACCACGCGGACCACGCCGGTCTCCGGGTCGATCTCGACCTCGGCGATGTGGCAGCCGTTGGGGAAGGTGTGGGCGTCGATGTTGGCGACCTCGGCCGCATCGAGCGTGGTCACGTCCTCGCCCTTCTGCGCCCGCACGCGCTGGTGTGCCGCCAGCGTCATGATGTCCATGGCCCGGTCGGTGCCGACGATGGAGAATTTTCCGTCCTCGAACACGATATCGGCCGGCGCCGCCTCCAGCGCCTCGGAGGCGGCCTTCTTGCCCTTCTCGATCACCGAGTTGGCGGTGAGCAGGATCGCCTGCCCCTCGGAATACAGGCTGCGCGCGCCGCCGGTGCCGCCGCCGGTGGGGATGCGGTCGGTGTCGCCCTGCTTGACGCGCACCTTCTCCGGCGGGACGCCGAGCTTTTCCACCGTCAACTGCACGTAGGCGGTCTCGTGCCCCTGGCCGGTGGACTGGGTGCCAACGAACACATCGACGAAATCGTCGTCGGTGAACTGGATTTCGGCGCGTTCCGTGGGCGCCCCGCCGGTGGCTTCCAGATAGTAGGCGAGGCCGATGCCGCGCCGCAGACCCTTCTTGGCCGAGGCCGCGCGCCGTGCCTCGAACCCGGCCCAGTCGGTGGTCTTCAGGCCGGCGTCGAGCAGGATGCGGAAATCGCCGCTGTCGTAGGTTTTGCCGACCGGGGTCTTGTGCGGCATCATCTCCGGCGGGACGATGTTGCGGCGGCGGAACTCGATGCGGTCGATCTTCAGCTCGCGCGCGGCGGCGTCGATCAGCCGCTCCACCAGATAGTTGCTCTCCGGCCGTCCGGCGCCGCGATAGGCATCGACCGGCACGGTGTTGGTGAACACGCCGATGACGTTGGCGTACACCGCCTTGAACCCGTAGATGCTGGCGAGCACGCCGGTGCCGGCGTAGGTCGGGATGTACGGCGCGAAGGTGGACAGATAGGCGCCCATGTTGGCCACGTTGCGGGTGCGCAGCGCCAGCAGCTTGCCGTCCGCGTCGATGGCGACTTCACCCAGCGTGATGTTGTCGCGCCCGTGCGTGTCCGACAGGAACGCCTCGCTGCGCTCGCTCGTCCACTTCACCGGCCGGCCCAGCTTGCGCGCCGCGTAGCAGCACATGACGTGCTCGGCGTACAGGAAGATCTTCATGCCGAAGCCGCCGCCGACATCCGGCGTGATGATGCGGAAGCGGTCCGCCGGCGTCTTGAAGACGGCCGAGGACAACAGATCCTTAAGCAGCCAGCCGCCCTGGGTGTTGGTGCGCAGCGTCCAGCGTTCGGTTTTGGCGTCGTACTCGGCGTGGGCCGCGCGCGCCTCCATCGAGCTGACCACGATGCGGTTGTTCACGACCGTCAGGCGGGTGACATGCGCCGCCGACTTGAACAGCTTCTCCGTCTCGTCCTTCTGGCCGATGTCCCAGTCGAACGCGCGGTTGTTCGGCACGCTGTCCCACACCAGCGGCGAGCCGTCGTCGAGCGCGGTGGCGAGATCGGTGATCGAGGGCAGGATGTCGTATTCCACCGTCACCGCCTCGGCGGCGTCGCGCGCGGCTTCGGTGGTTGCGGCGACGATGAACGCCACCGGATCGCCGACATGACGCACGGCACCCACGGCCAGCACCGGATGCGGCGGTGTCGCCTGCGGGGTGCCGTCGCGGTTCTTCACGGCGGCGGCGCAGGGCAGGCCGCCGATGCCGTCGGCTTCCAGGTCGGCACCGGTGTAGATGGCGACCACGCCGGGCAGCGCCTTGGCGGAGGCGGTGTCGATGCTCAGGAGCTTCGCGGCGGCGTGGGGGCTGCGCAGCACCACGCCGACCAGGGTGCCGGGGACGGAAATATCGTCGGTATAGGAGCCGTTGCCCTTGAGCAGGCGGGGATCCTCGACCCGGCGGACGGACTGGGCAACGCCGAATTTGGTCATGGGGCTGTTTCTCTCCGGATGGTCGGACGGTGTCGGTTCAATCTACGGCATCGGCCCGAAAGGCCAAGGGGGCGCGGACATGCCAAGCCCGCGCGCGGGCTCATTCGCCGGCCCGCTCGGGCACCTGGGCAGGCA
>JAKBCB010000328.1 GCA_021808185.1 Pseudomonadota bacterium | reverse complement strand
CATGTGCGCGTACACCATGTCGAAATGCCGCTTGTTCACCGGCAGATCGACCGGCTCGCAGACCGTGCCGCCAGAATGGTGCAGATACGGTGTGCTGTAAGCCAGCTTCACGAAATTGCGGAAATCCTCGATCGTGCCGTAGCGGCGGCCCTGGTCGAGATCCAGCACGAACGGCGAGCCGTAGGCCGGGGCGAACACGGTGTTCAGACCGCCGATGACCACGCTGCGCGCCGGGTTGCGCGCGTGCTGGGTGTACTGGCGCGGGGCGCTCGCCTGGATGATGCGCCGGCACATGCCGCGCGGGAAATGCACGCGCTCGCCCTGAACGTCGGCACCCGCGTCCTTCCAGATGGCGAGGGCTTCCTCGTCGCCCTTGAAGTCGATGCCGACTTCCTCCAGCACCGTGTCGGCATTGTGCTCGATCAGGGCAAGGCCTTCCTCGCCCAGCACCTCGAACAGCGGCACCTTGCGGGTGATGAACGGCACGGTGGAAACGGCGGCGGCCATGCGCGAGGCGCGCTTGGCGGCGCGCCCGGCGCCACGGCCGCGATGCGTGAGGGTTTCGGTGTCAGACATGGTGGTCCTCCCGTTTGTCGCGCGTGGCGGCGCGGTGGTCGGCGCGTGGCGCGGCGGCGGCGCGGTCCAGCCGTTCGGTGCGCGGCGCGTGGCCGAAGCGGCTGCGATAGGCGGTGCTGAAGTGCGAGGCCGAGGTGAAGCCGCAGGCAATGCCGACATCCGTCACCGGCATCGCCGTCTGCCGCAGCAATGCCCGCGCCCGGTCCAGCCGCGTGGCCGAGGCGAAGGCGGCCGGCGAAATGCCGAGATGCCGACGGAACAGCCGTTCCAGTTGCCGTGTGGAGATTTTCACCGCCCGCGCCACATCCTCGGTGGAGAGCGGCGCCTCGACCGACTCCTCGATCAGCCGCACCGCTTCGGCAAGGCGGCGAGGTGCCGTGTTGCTGGTCGCCGATGCCTGCTTCGGCTGGCGCTCATCCGCCGCGCGCCCACGCTCGATCAGAAATTGCGCCGCGATCTGCGAGGCGACGCGACGGCCAAGGCGCGCCTGGATGATCGTGAGCATCAGATCGAGCGGCGCGATGCCGCCGGTGCAGGTGATGCGGTCGCGGTCGATGGAGTAGAAATCTTCCACGAAATCGACGTCGGGGAACTCTTCGCGAATAGCCGAAAAATTTTCCCAATGGATGGCGCAGCGATAGCCGTGCAGCAGCCTTGCTTCCGCCAGCGCGAAGGTGCCGGTGCAGAGCGCGCCGAGGGCGACCCCCTCGCGCGCCAGCTTGCGCAGTGCCGCGGTCACGTTGCGGTCCACCGCGTTGCGCACATCCACGCCGCCGACGACGAACACGATGTCGAACCGGTCGGCGGCCGAGAGCATGGCGCAGGGTGTCAGCATCAGCCCGTTGGAGGCGGCGGCGGCATGGCCGTCCAGTGTCACGATCTGCCAGGAATAGGCGGCGGTGCCGGCGACGCGGTTGGCCATGCGCAGCGCCTCGATCGCGTTGGCGGCGGCGATCATCGAGTAGCTGGGCAGCGTCAGGAACCCGAAGCGGCCGAGTTTTTCCAGCTGAATGGTCATCGACGACCGATACTGCGAGGGAGTTCTATTCATGCGCCGGCGGTCGGAGTGACGCTTGCGAAACAACGACCAAAAATTTCTAATTTGCGGCGTATTTTGTCAAGGGTGTCGCGTTGGTGCAATCAGCCAAAACGTGCCAAAAATATTGCCACGTCGCGATTCATGCGGTATCGTTGATTTAATAAGTCGCTTTAGCCCGGAGACCGTGCCCATGCGGCGCGCCGTCCGCCCGAGCCGGTTCGCCGCTGTCCCACGCCTGCTGACGCTGGCGGCGCTGCTGCTTGCGTTCGCCGCAGGGCCTGCCGCCGCCAAACCGGCACTGTGGGTCGTGCGCGGCGCCACCGCGACCATCTATCTGTTCGGCACCATTCATGCGTTGCCGCCCGACCTGGCATGGCATTCGCCAAAGCTCGATCAGGCCTTCAAACAGGCCAAGGAGTTGTGGCTGGAGATCGATGATGGCGGCAGCTATCGCGCCTCCGTCGGCCTCTACCGGCAGCTCGGCTCGGACTACACGCATCCGCTGTCGAGCAAGCTGACGCCCACGGAACTGGCGCAGGTCGATGCCGCGCTGAAGCGCATGGGCAAGGCGGATGGGCGCTGGGGCATGGAGTGGGTGCGGCCCTGGGTGGTGGCGCTGATGGTCGGTGGCGGCCCCACGCGCAACTACGGCATCGAGCGCGGCGCCGGCGCGGACCTCTCGTTGCAGGAGGACGCGGCGGAGGCGGACAAGCCGGTGCGCGCGCTGGAAACCAAGGAACAGCAATTGCGCATCTTCGCCGACCTGCCGCGCGCCCAGGAACTCGCGCTGCTGGACGAGGCGCTGGCGCACATGAACGATGCCGCCGACACCTACAAGTCGCTGCTCGCGGCCTGGATGGCCGGCGATGTCGATACGCTGGGAAAGCTCGCGATCAATCGCGACGGCCCGAATTCGGAAGTGTTCTACAACCGCATCCTGGTGGACCGGAACAAGCGCTGGGCGACGAAGATTCAGCAGTTGCTGAAGGGCTCGGGCACCATCCTGATCGCCGCCGGCGCCGGGCATTTCGCCGGGCCCGACAGCGTGCAGGTTCAGCTTGAAGCGCTGGGGATCAGGACCGAGCGGGTGCAGTAGCGTTCAGCATTCCGGAAACGCGACCGCCAGCCCGCCTTGAGAGGTCTCCTTGTATTTCGCGTGCATGTCCGCCCCGGTCTGCCGCATCGTCGCGATCACCTGATCGAGCGAGACGTAGTGCGATCCGTCGCCGCGCATCGCCAGCGACGCGGCGTTGATCGCCTTGATCGCGCCGAATGCGTTGCGCTCGATGCACGGAATTTGCACCAGCCCGCCGACCGGGTCGCAGGTCATGCCGAGATGGTGTTCCATCCCGATTTCCGCCGCGTTCTCGATCTGCGCGTTGGAGGCCCCCAGCGCCGCGGCCAGCCCGGCCGCCGCCATCGAACACGCGGAGCCCACCTCGCCCTGGCAGCCGACCTCGGCACCGGAGATCGAGGCGTTCATCTTCAGCAGCGCCCCGATGGCGGTCGCGGTCAACAGGAACGTGCGGGCACCGGATGGCGATGCCCCGGGACAGAAATCGAGAAAATAGCGCAGCACGGCCGGGACCACACCGGCGGCGCCGTTGGTGGGCGCCGTCACCACGCGGCTGCCGGCGGCGTTTTCCTCGTTCACCGCGATGGCGAACATGGAGACGTGGTCCATCATCTCGTGCGGATTGCGGATGTTGCGGAAGCGGTCGGCTTCCAGGTGTTCGCGCAGGGCGCCGGCGCGGCGCTTCACGCGCAGCTTGCCGGGCAACACGCCTTCCGCGTGCATGCCGCGGTCGATGCACCCCATCATGGTGTCGCGCACGCGCGCGATGTGGTGCTCCACCTCGGCCGCCGGACGCTGCGCGCATTCATTGGCGAACACGATTTCCGCCACCGTCAGCCCGGTGCGCGCGCCGATGTTCAGCAGTTGCTCGGCCGAGCGGAACGGGTGCGGCAGCTTCGGCCCCGGCGGCGCCGGCTGCCCGACTTCATCCTCTGGCACGACGAACCCGCCGCCGACCGAGCACCAGCGCGCGCGGGCCAGTTCCGCGCCGGCGCCGTTGCAGGCGACGAATTCCAGCGTGTTGGGGTGCGCGGGCGTCGGGCTGAGCCGGTCGAACAGCAGGTCGGTCGCGGCATCGAAGGTGATCGGAAAGCGCCCGGCGAGATCGAGCGCATGCCGCGCCATGGCGTCGGCGACGATGCGGGCGGCGTCGTCTGGATCGACCGTCTCCGGCGCCTGCCCGGCAAGCCCCAGGATCACGGCGGGACCGGTGCCGTGCCCCTCGCCGGTCCAGGCCAGCGAGCCGAACAGCGTGACCCGCACTCGCGCCACGTCACCGAGCCGCCCGGCGGCGCGCAGCGCGTCCAGGAACGCGGCGCCGGCCTTCATTGGCCCCACCGTGTGCGAGGAGGAGGGGCCGATGCCGATCTTGAACAACTCGAAGATGCTGATGATGGCCGCCGTCCTCCCTTGACGCGCGCGAGCCTAGCCGGAAAATTCGCGCGCCGCCTCCGTCAAGAAGTCCCAGACATAGGGCAGGAACGAGCGCCACGCCTCCACCCTGAAACGCTCGGCGCCGGTGCGCCAGAGCACGATCTGCGTCTTGCTCAGCACCGTGCGCGTGCACATGCCGATGGGGAAAGCGTCCGGGTCGAGGTCGAGCGGACAGCCGGTGTTCAGGGCGGTGGCCGCGTGCGGGCCGGCGATGGTCAGGCCGGCTTGCCGGTGGCCCACATCCACCAGGGAATGCGGCAGCCCGGCGAGCGCCGTCCCCAGCGCGGCGGCGAGGGCCGTGCCTTCGGCCTCCGGTGCGAGCAACAGCCACTCATCCGGCCCGAGCCAAAGTGCCGCCCGCGTGCCGGCGGTCGCGGCGCGGCAGGCGATGGCGGGGAGGGCCACGCCCAGCGGCGCCGCCGCGGCGTCCTGCGCGGCCTTGCGGGCGCGCAGGATGAACCGCGCGGCCGGCGACAGGGCGGTGAGCGTCACCGCCGAGCCGGCGGGGGGCGCGAACCCGGCAAGCGGCGCGCGACGCATGACGGAAAGGTCAGACATCCAGGCGTGCTCCTTCCGGATCGTAGAACACGGGCGATACCACCCGCACCGCGATGGCGCCGCCCGGCATCGGCACGAACATGCCCGAGCCGATGCGTGCCCGTCCGCCGGAGACCATGGCCAGCGCGATGGAATGGCCGAGACTCGCGCTGAAATA
>JAKBCB010000327.1 GCA_021808185.1 Pseudomonadota bacterium | reverse complement strand
CCACGCATAGATGCCCGAGGCGGTCTGGCGAACAAGCCCAGCGCGCAACATCAATCGGTGCGAGGCGATCTGCGCCTCGGCCGGCGTTTCCTTCAGCGTGGGCACAAGGCTGCGGGACAGGCGCATCGTGATCTGATCCGTCAAGGATGGGGGAACAAGGCGCGGACCCTACAGGGACACGGCGCCGCATGCCAGCGCCGGCGCGTCGCCCGCGTGTACGGCCCACGCATTGGCTACACACGTTGACGCGGGAGTAAATCCGAACCCCGATTTGTTAAGGTCGAAAATAATTGTGCGCCGCACAATGGCCCAACGAAAGAAAATCGTTCAACTGATCTGCATCCGTGGATGAAACCAGGTGACAGCGGCGTACTGGCACGTTAAGACGAAAAAAGGCCCGCGCGCCAACGAGCGCAGCGGGCCAAGTTTAGGGAGGAAACGCCAGTCACACGGCAGGATGAGGGAACCCTCTTCCTGTCCGTGATGATTCACCATGCTGCGGTGCGGCGTCCATGGAAAATTCGCCTACGCCGCGAAGAAAATCGCCCAATCAGACTGAATTTGCCCGACTTTCGGGCCGCCTGCCCAGGCTTTGGGCGGCACCGCCCAAGGCCCCGGCAACCATGGCTGCGTCAGTCCTGCGGGATCGCCAGCCACCCGGTCCGGAAGCTGATCCAGTCGCTCGAAATCAGCGCGTAGCAGATGCCCCAGATCACCGCCGCGAGCAGCGTCGTGGCGATGACCTTGCGCAACATGCGCGGCCGCGCTGGCGCGCCGCGCCAGCCCGTCAGCGTGTCCGCCTCGGCCACCGGCTGCGTGCCGAACGGCAGCACGATGAACAACGAAACCCACCAGATCAGCACATACAGAACAGCGGCGGTGAACCAGCCCATCGCGCGTCCCCCGCTTCAGACGCGCAACACATGCACATCGACGAGCGGGCGCTTTTGCAAGCGTTTGCCCAGCGAGCGCCGCAGCGATGTCTTGGTGGCGTCGATCAGCGCCGAATCGTCCCGGCGCAGCGGCGCCGGCAGGTCGGCGATGGAATCGGCGAGTTCGCCGGTGATGCGGGCCATGTCCGGGTCCTCGGCTTCCAGCAATCCTGGCGCGCTGATGCGCGGCACGCCACGCAGCCGGCCGGTCTCGTCCACCGCGAGGCTCGCGACCACGACGCCGTTGAACAGCATGCGCCGCCGCGCGCCCATCACCCCGCCCTGCAACGGAACCAGGCGGTTGCCATCCAGCACCAGGCGGCCGACCGGGGCGCTGTCCGTCACTTCCGGCACGCCGGGCGTGAGGCTGAGAATGTCGCCATCCTCCAGCAGGACCGCCTTCACCCCCGCCTCCTGCGCCAGCGCCGCGTGGGCCGACAGATGCCGCCACTCGCCGTGCACGGGCACCGAGTAGCGTGGGCGCACCAGCCGATACAGCCGGCGCAATTCGTCGCGCGCCGGGTGGCCGGAGACATGGATCATGTGGTCCGCATCGGTCATCAGCCGCACGCCGCGCCGCACCAGGTTGTCCTGCACGGTGCCGATGGCGCGCTCGTTGCCGGGAATGACGCGGCTGCTGAACACCACGGTATCGCCCTCGCCGAGTTCGATGCGCGGATGCGTGTCCATGGCGATGCGGGCGAGCGCGCTGCGCGGCTCTCCCTGGCTGCCGGTGACCAGGATCAGCAGGTTGTCGTCTGGAATATCGTTGGCCTCGTCCTCGCTGGCAAACGGGGCGATGCCGGACAGATAGCCGCATTCGCGGGCGGCTGCCTCCAGATTGCGCAGCGAGCGGCCGACGACGGCGACGCTGCGCCCGGCGTCCCGCGCGGCCATCGCAACCGATTCGACGCGCGCGACGTTGGAGGCAAAGCAGGTTACCGCCACGCGGCCGCGAATGTCGCGAATCAGGGCCGCGAGCGCCCGGCGCACATCGCCCTCCGACCCGGAATGCCCCTCGACCATCGCATTGGTCGAGTCGCAGACCATCGCCAGCACGCCCTCGTCACCGAGCGCCTTGAAGGCGGCTTCGTCGGTCGGCGGGCCGACCAACGGATCGGGGTCGAGCTTCCAGTCGCCGGTGTGCAGAATCAGGCCCGCCGGCGTGCGGATGGCAAGCGCCTGCGCCTCCGGGATGGAATGGGCCACGCGCAGGAAGCGCAGGCTGAACGGCGCCAGCTCGATGGTGCCGCCGGGTGGCACGACATGCAGCTTCACCTGGCTGAGCAACTGCGCCTCGGCCAGTTTCCGGCGCAGCACCGCCGCCGCGAAGGGGCTGGCATATACCGGGCATTTCAGTTGCGGCCACAGCCATGCCACGGCGCCGAGATGGTCCTCATGCGCATGGGTAATCACCAGCCCGACCAGCCGGTCCCGCCGTTCGGCAATGAACGCCGGGTCGGGCATCATCACATCGACCTCCGGCGATTCCGCCCCGCCGAAGCCGATGCCGCAGTCCACCGCCAACCACTTGCCGCCAAAGCGGTAAAGGTTGAGGTTCATCCCGATCTCGCCCGTCCCGCCCAGGGGCAGGAATGCCAGATCACCGCTCAGCGCATCCATCCTTCGCCTTGTGTCCATGGTACGGCGCCCGACGGCGACAATCGCCTGTCGGCACGGCCGCAACCCGTCGCTTCTGTTCAATCGCCGTCGAGGGTTCGCACCCGGTCTCGGGTCAATGTGGGGACCGCGTTGCGCTCCGCCAACATGCGCAGGCCGTCCAGCGTCAAATCGGGATCGATTCGTTCGATCACCGCGGTGCCCTCGGCGAGCAGCGGCGCCAGGCCACCGGTGGCGATCACCTTGAGCGGGCCTGCGAACTCGGCCTGGATGCGGGCCACCAGCCCCTCGATCATGCCGACATAGCCCCAGTAGATCCCGGACTGCATGGCTGGGATGGTGGAACGGCCAATCACCGAATGCGGCCGGCCGATGCCGATGCGCGGCAGCCGGGCGGCGGCACGGTGCAGCGCCTCGATCGAGAGGTTGATGCCCGGCGCGATCACGCCGCCGACATAGGCACCGTCGCCGTGCACCACGTCGAACGTCGTCGCGGTGCCGAAATCGATCACCACCAGCGGGCCGCCGAATTTGCGGTGCGCAGCCAGCGCGTTCAGCAGCCGGTCGGCGCCGACCTCGTCCGGATTGTCCATCCGGATCTCGAACCCCCAGTCGAGCGAGGAGCGGGCGATCAGCGGCTCCACATCGAACCAGTCGCGGCACAGGCGCCGCAGATGATACAGGGCCGCCGGCACCACGGTGCCGATCACCGCCTGCTCGATGTCATCCCGCTTCAGGCCGGAATGGCCCAGCAGGGTAAGCAACCAGACCGCGTATTCGTCCGAGGTGCGCTGCGGCTCGGTCGCGATCCGCCAGTTGCCGCGCCAGCCGGTGCCGTCGTGCACCGCGACGACGACGTTGGTATTGCCCGCATCGACGACCAGCAACATGGCTCAGCCTCCACGCCCGTGGCCGGGGAGCAACCAGCATACGCCGCGCGCCGGCGGGATCACAGCAGCACCTCGCCGGTGGAGAAGGCGCGCACCCCGCCCTCGCCGGCCAGCAACAACGAGCCATCATCGCCGAGTCCCGCAAAACCGCCGCCCAGGAGCTGCTCGCCCAGACGCACCGAGACCGGGCTGCCCGGCACAGGGGCCCGCGCCAGCCAGGCCGCGCGCACCGGCGCGAACCCTTCGGCCAGATGGCGGGCGCGCCAGTGGTCCAGGTGCGCCAGCAGGCGCGCCGCGAAGTTTTCGGGCGACGGCGGGGCGACGTGATCCGCGAGGCAGGCCACGGCGCGGCCCGGCACGGGCGGCGCCACCGCGAGATTGACGCCGATGCCGATCACCAGCCATTCGACCATGCCCGCCGCGTCGGCGCTGCTATCGACCAGGATGCCGGCGAGCTTGTCGCCGCCCAGCAGCACGTCGTTCGGCCATTTCAGCCGTAGCCCCGGTGCATCCGGCAGGTATTCCGCCAGCGCCTCGGCCAGCGCCACGCCGGCGAGCAGCGACCATTGCCCGGCCTCCCGCGCGCGCTCGCGCGGTCGCAGCAGCACCGAGAGAAACAGATTGCCAGCGGGCGAATCCCAGGCGCGGCCACGGCTGCCGCGCCCCTGCGTCTGGCGCCGCGCCAGTATGGCAAGCCCCTCCGGCTCCCCAGCCGCCGCGCGCTCGCGGCAGAGATCGGATGTGGATGGCAGAACCTCGTGCACCTGTAGCCGCCAGTTCGCGGGAAGCGCCATGCCCTGGCGGGCGTTGCTCACCCGAACAGCACTTTCGCCGCCGCCTCGGCGGCGCCGACGATGGGAGCCGGGAAGACGAAGAACAACGAGGTGAACAGGCCGCTCACGGCGGCAAGCGTGGAGAGCGAGGCCGGCCGCGGGTCGAACGCTTCTTCCGGCGCGTCGAAATACATCACCTTGATGATGCGGATGTAATAGAACGCGCCGATCACGCTGGTCAGCACGCCGATCACCGCCAGCGCCCACATGCCGCTTTGCACGGCGGCGGTGAAGATGAAGTATTTGCCCCAGAAGCCGGAGAAGGGCGGGATGCCGGCCATGCTGAACATGAACACGGTGAACCACATCGCCATCACCGGGTCCGTCTTGCCCAGCCCCGCGAGATCGGAAATGCGCTCCAGGCTCTGGCCGCGCCGGCGCATGGCGATGATGCAGGCGAAGGTGCCGGCGTTCATGAACACGTAGGTAACAAGGTAGATCAGCACGCCACGGATACCGACGGGCGTGCCGGCGGCCAGCCCGATCAGCACGTAACCCATGTGGCCGATCGAGGAATAGGCCATCAGCCGCTTGATGTTCTTCTGGCCGATGGCCGCCAGCGAACCCAGCAGCATC
>JAKBCB010000326.1 GCA_021808185.1 Pseudomonadota bacterium | reverse complement strand
CAGCTGCACGAACAGGCCGGCAGTGCTCCAGAGCACGCTGCCGCCGGCCACCAACAACAAGCCGGAGAGCCGCCGGCTGGTGTCCGGCAGATGCAGAGACATGGCCGACATGGGACCTATCCTCGTGAGGCCGCCAGCTTGCCCGATTTCCGGTCCCGTGCGAACCAGTCGTGGCCGAGAGGGAGACAGGCGATGGCACACGAGACACAGGCATATATCGATGGCGCATGGGTCGATCCCGTGGCACCGACCGCGTATGACCTTGTCAGCCCCGCCAGCGAGGAGGTGATCCTCCGGCTCGGCCTGTCGGGCGCGGCCGAGGTGGACCGCGCCGTTGCCGCGGCACAGCGCGCCTTCGCGGGCTTTTCCGCGACGTCGGTCGCCGAACGCATCGCCCTGCTGCGCCGCATCCTGGCGGAATACGAGGCGCGGGCGGAGGCGTTCGCGCAGGCGATGACGCGGGAGATGGGCACGCCCATCACCTTCTCGCGCGAGGCGCAGGCGCCCTCCGGCACCGCGCATCTGCAAACCATGATCGAGGTGCTGGAGGCGTTTGCCTTCACCCACGGGCTGGGCCAGACCATGATCGCGCGCGAGGCGATCGGCGTGGTCGGGCTGATCACGCCATGGAACTGGCCGGTCAATCAGATCGTCTGCAAGGTGGCGCCGGCGCTGGCGGCCGGGTGCACGATGGTGCTGAAACCCTCCGAGATGGCGCCGATCTCGGCGATCCTGTGGGCCGAGACGATGCACGCGGCGGGCCTGCCGCCCGGCGTGTTCAACATGGTCCCTGGCGATGGGCCGACGGTCGGCGAGGCGATCGCCGCGCATCCGGGGATCGACATGGTCTCCTTCACCGGTTCCAACCGCGCGGGCACGCGGGTCGCGGCACTGGCGGCACCGACGGTGAAGCGCGTGGCCCAGGAACTCGGCGGCAAGTCGGCCAACATCGTGCTGGCGAGTGCGGACCTCGCCGATGCGGTGGCGCGCGGTGTGGCGGGCTGCTTCAACAACAACGGCCAATCCTGCGACGCGCCAAGCCGCATGTTCGTGCCCGCCGCGCGGCATGACGAGGCGGCGGAACTCGCGGCGGCGGCGGCGCGCGCGTTCGTGGTGGGTGACCCCGCCGACCCGGCGACCACCCTCGGTCCGGTGGTCAGTACACGCCAGTTTGATCGTATCCAGGGCCTGATCCGCTCGGGTATCGAGGAGGGGGCACGGCTGATGGCCGGCGGCCTCGGGCGACCGGACGGGCTCAATCGCGGCTGCTACGTGCGGCCCACGGTGTTTGCCGGCGTGGGCCACGACATGACCATCGCGCGGCAGGAAATTTTCGGCCCCGTGCTGTCGATTCTGCCCTACGACGATGTCGAACAAGCCATCGCGCTGGCGAACGACACGCCGTTCGGCCTCGCGGCTTTCGTGCAGTCCGGCACGGCGGCGGCCGACATCGCCGAGGCGCGGCAGGTGGCGTTGCGGCTGCGCGCCGGCAATGTCACGCTGAACGACGCCGGCTGGGATCTGTTCGCGCCATTCGGCGGCTATCGCCAGTCCGGCAACGGGCGGGAGTACGGGCGCTGGGGCCTGGAAGAATTCCTGGAGACCAAGGCGGTGATCGGCTGGGGAGCATGAAGCGTCGGGCATGTCATGAGCGTATCAGGAAAAGCGATAGCCGCATGCGCTGCTCCCCCGGTTGACTCCGGGTATGTCACAACGGATCATCCGGCATCTGTTAATCGCAGAACGGGTGGCATTCTTCCTGCTTGTGGAGTGACGCCTTCCACGTTCTGGCCGCGTCCGGCGCCAACGCCGCGGCGCCAAATCGCGGGAGAGGCACCAGACCATGACCGAACTTGAGTTCCTCAAGCAGTTGCACCAGGACGGCCGTGTGTCGCGGCGCGAGTTTCTTGGGCGGGCCGCGGCGCTGGGGGCTGGTGCCGCGCTGATCTCGGGCATGGTCGGCAGCATCGAGGCGCACGCCGCCGAGACGCCGCGCAAGGGCGGCACGCTGCGCCTGGGCCTGGGCGGCGGCAGCACGACGGACAGCACCGATCCCGCGAGCTACAACGACAGCGTGATGATCGACGCGAGCCGCGCGATCTTCAATGGTCTGGTGGAATGGGGCCAGGACGGCAAGCCGGTCCCGGAACTGGCGGAAAGCTGGGAAGCCAAGCCGGGTGCCGTGGAGTGGGTGCTGAATCTGCGCAAGGGCGTCAGCTTCAGCAACGGCAAGACCTTCGGCGCGGACGACGCGATCTATTCGATCAACCTGCATCGCGGCCAGACCAAGTCCGGCGCCGCCGGCTCCTTCAAGGTCATCAAGGACGTCAAGAAGCTTACCGATACGCAGATCCTGGTGACGCTGGACAGCGGCGATGCCGATTTCCCGTACGTGTTGACCGACTACCACATGCTTGTCGTGCCGAACGGCCACACCGACTGGTCCAAGCCGATCGGCACCGGCGCGTACACGATGGAGAAGTTCGAGCCGGGCGTGAGGTTTGTCGCCAAGGCGACCGGCCATTACTGGAAGGCGGGGCGCGGGCATCTGGACGCGGTGGACATCACCGTGATCAACGACACCAGCGCGCGGGTGAACGCGGTCGTCACCGGTCAGGTGGATGCGATCAACCGGCTCGATCCGAAACTTGCGGCCCTGGTACAGAAGAATCCGAAGCTGGAGATCGTGCGCGCCGCCGGCGGGTGGCATACCGTGATCTCGATGATGCACGACAAGGCACCGTTCGATAACCAGGACGTGCGCCTTGCGTTGAAATGGGGCATCGACCGCGAGCAGATCGTCAAGGCACTGTTCTCCGGCTTCGGCACCGTCGGCAACGACCATCCGATCCCGAAGACCGATCCGTACTACAATTCCTCGCTGCCGCAGTTCAAATACGACGCGGACAAGGCGAAGTTCTACATGAAGAAGTCGGGCATGTCGCCCACCATCACCATCCAGGCGTCCGACGCCGCGTTCAACGGCGCGGTCGATATGGCCACGCTGTTTCAGGCGAGTGCCGCCAAGGCCGGTATCAAGATCGACGTGAAGAAGGAACCCGCTGACGGGTTCTGGGACAATGTGTGGCTGAAGGGGCCGTGCGTGACCAGCTACTGGGCCGGGCGTTCCGCCGCGACGCAGATGCTCTCGGTGGCCTACGGGCCGGATGCGCCGTGGAACGAAAGCCACTTCAAGACGCCGCGCTTCACGCAACTTCTGGCCTCCGCGCGCGCCGAACTCGACGAGACCAAGCGCAAGGCGATGATCTGGGAATTGCAGGCGATCCTGCACGACGACGGCGCCACCATCGTCCCCGCGTTCCGCGACTGGGTCGATGCGCACAACAAGAATGTCGGTGGCCATACACCGCATGGCGGCTTCGACATGGACAACGGCCTGATCGCCGACAAGGCTTGGCTGAAGTCCTGAATCTATGGCGCGCCCGGCCGCGCGGGCGCGCCACATGATCGCCGCATCGAAGGGAAGCTGAGTTGCTCCGTCTGATCGCCCAGCGTCTCGGTCTCGGCCTGATTACCCTGTGGGCCGCCTCCGTGCTCATTTTCGCCGGCACCGAGATCCTGCCAGGGGATCTCGCGTCGGCAATCCTGCAGAACAGCGCGACACCGGAGAGCCTTGCCGAGATGCGCAAGGAACTCGGGCTCGATCGCCCGGCACTGGTGCGCTACGGCGAGTGGCTCGGCAATGCCGCCGTCGGCGATTTCGGCCACTCGCTCGCGAGCCACCGGGATGTGGTCGAGGAAGTCACGCCGCGGCTGAAGAACACGCTGTTCCTTGCGGCCTATGCCGCCATCATCGCGGTGCCGCTCGCGGTTGTGCTTGGCCTGATGGCGGCGATCTGGCAAGGCGGCATCTACGACCGGCTGGTGAACTTCGTCACCTTGCTGACGATCTCGGTACCCGAATACCTGGTCGGCTACATCCTGATCAAATACCTCTCGGTGCGAATGGAGTGGTTCCCCTCGCTTGCCAACGTCACGCCCGACACGGGGGCCGGCGAGCGGGTGTATCTGACCTTCCTGCCGATGGTGACACTGGTGCTTGTCGTCGTCGCGCACATGATGCGGCAGACTCGCGCCTCCGTGCTGAACATCATGGCGAGTCCGTATATCGAGATGGCGTTCCTCAAGGGCCTGCCGAAATGGCGCGTGGTGGTACGCCATGCGCTGCCGAACGCGCTGGCGCCGATCATCACCGTGATCGCACTGAACCTCGCGTATCTGATCACCGGCGTGGTGATCGTCGAGGCGGTGTTCGTCTATCCCGGCCTCGGGCAGTTGATGACGGACGCGGTCTCCAAGCACGATGTCCCGGTGGTGCAGGCGTGCGGCCTGATCTTCGCCGCCGCCTTCATCGGGCTGAACATGCTGGCTGACATGTTCGCGATCCTCAGCAATCCGCGCCTTCGCAAGCCGCGCTGACAGGGCAGGGGACGCGCGATGCGACTGTTCGGCCACCGCCTGACCATTCCCGCCCTGATCGGGCTCATCATCATCGCCATCAACGTGCTGGCGGCGCTCGGCGCGCCGCTGATCGCGCCCTTCGATCAGGCGGACGTCGTTGGCGACGCCTGGGCTGATCCGGACCCGCAGCACCTGCTCGGCCTGGACAATCTGGGCCGCGATCTGTTCAGCCGCCTGCTCTATGGCGCGCGGATGTCGATCGGGCTGTCGTTCATCATCACCTGCCTGAGCTTCAGCATCGGCATCGTCACCGGATTTTCCGCGGCAGTGCTGCGCGGCTGGGTCGATCTGGTGTTGTCGCGCGTGGTCGATCTGCTGCTGTCGATGCCGACGCTAATCTTTGCGTTCATCATCCTCAGCGTGCTCGACCACG
>JAKBCB010000325.1 GCA_021808185.1 Pseudomonadota bacterium | reverse complement strand
TCTCGGCCGGCGCGGCGCAGGCGGGAGAGCCGCTGCTGCTGGACAGCATCGCCGCCGTGGTGATCGGCGGCGCCAGCCTGTTCGGCGGCTCCGGTACCATCGTGGGCACGCTGATCGGGGCGCTGATCGTCGCCGTGATCCAGTACGGCCTCGTGTTCATCAATGTCGAGCCGTTCTGGCAGTTCGTCGCCGTCGGCGTCGTCATCATCATTTCTGTTCTTGTCGATCAATCCCAACGCAAGGGGGGCCGCGTCGATGAGTGACCGGCCCGCCGTGCTGCTGGAAGCGAAGAAGATCTCCAAGCGCTTTGGCGGCGTGCATGCGCTGGAGGATGTGGATTTCCGCCTGCACGCCGGCGAGGTGGTGGCGCTGGCGGGCGACAACGGCGCCGGCAAATCGACGCTGATCAAGATCATCTCCGGCGTCTTTCCGCCCGACAGCGGCGAGATCGCGTTCCAGGGCGGGCGCGTCACGCTCGCCAACCCGCAGGACGCGCGGACGCGGGGGATCGAGACGATCTATCAGGATCTGGCGCTGGCGGATAACCTCGATGTCGGGGCCAATGTCTTTCTCGGGCGCGAGCCGATGACGCGCTGGATGGGCCTGAAGGTGATCGACCGGCGGCGCATGCGCGAGGAAGCGGCGCGCACGCTCGATACGCTCGACATCGGGCTGGACCGGCTGGACCGGCCGGTGCGCGCGCTCTCCGGCGGGCAGCGGCAATGTGTGGCGATCGGGCGCGCGCTGCACTGGCAGGCGAAGATCATGATCATGGACGAGCCGACGGCGGCCCTTGGCGTGCCGGAGCAGCGCAAGGTGCTGGCGCTGATCCAGTCGTTGAAGGCGCGCGGCGTCGGCATCATCTTTATCTCGCACAATTTGCAGGATATTTTCGCCGCCAGCGACCGCATCGTGGTGCTGCGGCGCGGCGTGAACGCGGGGGAACGCGCGACGGCCGGGGCCAATCCGGACGAGATCGTGCGCATGATGGTGGGCTAGCGGCGTTTGTCTCGCTTCCCAGGACAGTTGCTGACCCGCACCGCAATTGCATGATAGGATGCACGCAAGTGCAGCGGGGCAGCGAACTGGTGAGAGTAATTCCGACCTTCCGGCCGCAAACGGGCGGGGTACCCCCCGACGCGGCGGTGATGGCTGTGCGCGCGCTCGTGGGGGCCGCGACGGTGCCGATGGCGGTGTTCGATGCCGCTGGGGAATGCGTCGTCGCCAACCCGGCCTTCGTGTTCCAGACAGCGAATTACGACGGCCCCGGCACCGTTCGGGCGGCTGAGCGGCGGGTGCCGTTCAGCCCGGATGGCGTGCGCGACTGGACACTGGCCTGCATCGCCGAGGAAGGCGGCCAGCCGCGCGCGGTGGATTTCATCGACGCGGTGGCCAACGCGCTGCCGATCATGGTCAACGCCAAGGATCGGCAAAGCCGCTACCTGTTCATGAACCGCTATCAGGCCGAAATCTACGGCGTGCCGCCGAGCGAGGCGGTCGGGCGCACCGCCGCCGACCTGCTGGGCGAGACCTATGGCAAATACACCGGGACCATCGACGAACAGGTGATGCGCACCGGCCAGGCGACGCCGTTCTACGAGGAAACCTATGCCGGCGTGGATGGAAGGGTGCGCAGCTGGCTGACCAGCAAGGTGCCGCTGATCGGCGCCGGCGGCGTCGTCTGGGGCACGGCGACGGTGGCCATCGACCTGACCGAGCGCAAGCAACTGGAGGGGCGCCTGCGCGACGCCAAGGAGCAGGCCGAGGCCGGCAGCCGCGCCAAATCCCGCTTCCTGGCCAACATGAGCCACGAGTTGCGCACGCCGCTGAACGCCGTGATCGGCTTCGCCGAGATCATGCGCGAGGAGGCGCTGGGGCCGCTCGGCGATCCGGAATACAAGGAATACGCTGGTCTGATCCTGCGCAGCGGGCTTGCGCTGCTGGACCTGATCTCCACGCTGCTGGACTACGCCCGCGCCGAGGCGGGCAGCATCGAGCTGAACATCACCGACGTGGAGGTGCTGCGCGCGCTGCGCAGCTCCGCCGCCGGAGTGCGCGACGAAGCGGCGCTGGCCAGCACCGCGCCGCTGCCGATCCTCGATGTGGAACCCAAGACCGGCACGCTGGCGATCCGCGCCGACGAGCAGAGGCTGCGGCAGATGTTCCGGGCCGTGATCGGTAACGCGCTGAAATTCACCCCGGCGGGCGGGCGGGTGACGGTGCGGGCCGAGCAACTGCCGGATGGCGGCGCCGAGATCATCGTGGCGGACAGCGGCATCGGCATGTCGCCCGGGGAACTGGAGCAGGCGTTCGACCCGTTCTGGCAGGCCGATAGCGGCCTCGGCCGCGCGCGCGAGGGGGCCGGCATCGGGCTGAAGCTGGCGCGGCAACTGGCGCTGCTGCACGGCGGCACGCTGACGCTGGAGAGCCTGAAGGGCCAAGGCACGCGGGCGATCCTGCGGCTGCCCCACGCGCCGCCCGCGCGGCCGGAAGAACCATCGCCCGGGTCCTAGAACGCGGCTTCGTCCAGCGCCATCGTCGCCGCCTTGCCGGATTTGATCGAGGCGAGCAGGCCGCCGACCTGCGGCAGGATGCGCTCCATGTAGAACCGCGCGACCACCAGCTTGTTGCGGTAGAACGCCGCCTCGTGGCCGGCCTGCGGCAGCCTCTCCGTGGCGACGACGGCCGCCCGCAGCCACATGAAGCCGAGCGCGACGAGGCCGAACAGGCGCAGATACTCGGTGGCTGCCGCACCGGCTTCCTCGGGGTCGGCCATGCCGGCGGCGGCGATGTGCGAGGTGGCGAGTTGCAGCGCGCCGAACGCCTTGGCGAAGCCCTTGACCATCTCGCCAAGTTGCGGGTGCGTGCCGTGCTGCTCGATGAAGTCGCTGACCGGGTGGAAGAAGCCGCGCAGCAGGCGCCCGGCGTGTTGCGGCATCTTGCGGCCCACGAGGTCGAGTGCCTGGATGCCGTTGGTGCCCTCGTAGATCAGCGCGATACGGGCGTCGCGCACGTATTGCTCCATGCCGTGATCGCGGATGTAGCCGTGGCCGCCATAGACCTGCATCCCGAGGTTGGTCGCCTCGAACCCCAGATCGCTGAACAGCGCCTTGACCACCGGCGTCATCAGCGCGGTGAAGTCCTCGGCCTGCTCGCGCGTCGCCGGGTCGTCGGACCGCGCCGCCTCATCGAGCCGCCGCGCCACCCAGGCGCCGAGCGCGCGGCAGCCTTCGGTGTAGGCGCGCATGGTCATCAGCATCCGCCGCACGTCGGGGTGGACGATGATCGGGTCGGCCGCGCGGTCCGGGAACCGCGCGCCCGCGAGCGCGCGGCCCTGCAAACGCTCCCGCGCGTAGGCGACGGCGCCCTGGTAGCTGGCCTCGGCCGCGCCAAGCCCCTGCACGCCGACGGACAGGCGGGCGGTGTTCATCATCGTGAACATGGCCGCGAGCCCTTTGTGCGGCGTGCCGACGAGCCAGCCGGTCGCGCCCTCGAAGCTCAGTTGGCAGGTGGGCGAGGCCTTGATGCCCATCTTGTGTTCGAGCGCGGTGCAGACGACGCCGTTGCGCGCGCCGGGCGCGCCGGATTCGGTGGGCAGGAATTTCGGCACCAGGAATAGGCTGATGCCCTTCACCCCCGCGGGTGCGTCCGGCAGGCGGGCGAGGACGAGGTGGACGATGTTCTCCGTCAGGTCGTGCTCGCCGGCGGAGATGAATATCTTGGCGCCGGTGAGGCGGTACGTGCCGTCCGCTTGCGGCACGGCGCGGGTGCGCAGCAGGCCGAGATCTGTGCCGCAATGCGCCTCCGTCAGGCACATGGTTCCGGACCAGGTGCCGTCCACCAGCTTGGGCAGGTACAGCGCCTTCAGCGCCTCGCTGCCGTGGCTGGCGATGGCACGGTAGGCGCCGTGGCTGAGGCCGGGGAACATGCCGAAGGCCGGGTTGGCCGAGCAGATCATCTCCTCGACCAGCTTGCCCACGCTTTCCGGCAGGCCCTGGCCGCCGAAGCGCGGGTCGCAGCCGATCGCGGTCCATCCCCCCTGGCGGAAGGTCTCGTAGGCCGCCTTGAAGCCCTCCGGCGTGCGCACCTCGCCGTTGCGCAGCACACAGCCCGCCTCGTCGCCGCTGGCGTTCAGCGGGGCGAGCACTTCCTCGGTGAGCTTGGCGGCTTCGTCGAGGATGCTGTCGATCAGGTCCGGCGAGAGATCGCCGCAGCCGCGCAAGCCGATGAGGCCGGCGCTGTCGTGCAACTCGTGCAGGACAAAGCGCATGTCGCGCAGCGGCGCCTTGTAGGTCTGCATATCCGTTCCCTTCGATCTAGTTGCGCAGCGGGCGCCCGGTTTCCAGCGTGTGTTCGATGCGCGCCAGCGTTTGCGGCGTGCGCAGCAGGCGCAGGAAGGCGGCGCGTTCCAGGTCGAGCACCTGTTGCTCGCTGACGCTGTCGATGATGTCCGTCTCGCCGCCGCACAGCACGTCGGCCAGCGCATCGGCCACCGTCAGGTCGTGGTCCGTGGCCAGCCCGCGCCGGTGGAAGCCTTGCGCCGCCAGGTTCAGCCCGGCCCGGCCGGCGGGGCCGGGGAGCACGTAGTCCGGCGGCGCGGGCGGCTTGTAGCCGCCCACCAGGGACAGCGCCCGCGCCTTGGCGTCCGCCAGCAGGCGGTCGCGGTTCATCGTCACGCCATCGCTCGCGCGGAGGAACTTTTTTTCCATCGCGTCGTGCGCGGATCTGGACACGTCCGCGACGCTAACAGTCTCGAACACCTTTGCCGGCGCCGGCATCGGCCCGCGCGGGAGTTTCGGTTCCGCCCGCCAGCGCGCCAGCATCTCGCTGCATCCGCCCCAGCCCGGCACCAGCCCCACACCGCATTCGACAAGGCCCATATACGTTT
>JAKBCB010000324.1 GCA_021808185.1 Pseudomonadota bacterium | reverse complement strand
CCTGGATGAGGCGGGGCGGGTGGCCGCCGAAATCCACCGCCGCTTCCCGCTCGACTGACCCCGCCGCCCTGCGCAACGCAGCCGCGCCCGCATTGCGGCGGGCACGCCGCATCCCTACAGTCTGGAACGGATTTTCACGCGGAGCGGTGCATGGCGCGCGACTTCAGTCATATTGCCCGGACCTGCGAACGCGCGGTGGTCACGGCCTATCGCGAGCAGCGCTCGTTCGGCGTGGACGATGTCAGCGCGTTCAGCGCCTGCACCACGCTGTACCGCATCCACCACCCGGAAGCCTCGCTGAACGAGGCTCGCCGGCTGGTCGCGGAATGGGTGGACCATCACCTCGTGCGCGGCGCGCGCGGCCCGACCGAGGGCTGCGGCTGCGACTGAGCCGCCACGGCCCGCCCGTCGCGGCGCGATGTTCGACCTGCAAGGCCATCGCGGCGCGCGCGGCCTGTTCCCCGAAAACACCCTGGCCGGCTTTCGCGGCGCGCTCGCGCTCGGGGTCTCCGCGCTCGAACTCGACATCGCGGTCACGCGCGATGGCATTCCCGTCGTGGTCCACGACCCCGCGCTCGACCCGGATCTGACGCGCGACGCGACGGGCGCGTGGCTCGAGGGGGAAGGGCCGCTGGTCGCCGACCTCACGCTGGCCGAGTTGCGCCACTTCGATGTCGGCCGCGCCCGCCCCGGCGGCGCCACCGCGCGCGCCTTCCCCACGCAGATCGCCTGTGACGGCGCGCGGGTGCCGACGCTGGCCGAGGTGTTCGCGGCGACGGCGGCTTCCGGCGCGCGCATCGAGGCGGAACTGAAGACCGACCCGCGCGCACCCGCCCGCACGCCGCCGCCCGCGCGCATGGCGGCGCTGGTGGTGAGCACCGCCCGCGCCTGCGGGGCGCTCGGGCGGCTCACGGTGCGTTCGTTCGACTGGCGCGGCCTGGCCTGGCTGCGCGCGCACCACCCGGAGGTGGCGCTGTGCTGGCTGACCGACGCCGAGACCGAGGCGGCGACGGCGCTGTGGTGGGATCGCGCCGGCCCGGCCGCGTGCGGCGGATCGGCGCCCCGCGCCGTGGCGGCCGCCGCCGCCGCCGAGGGGGGGCGCGTGGATTGGGCACCGGTCTGGGCACCGGACCATGCCACGCTGCGGGCGGAGCAGGTGGTGCAGGCGCGCGGGCTGGGCCTGCGCGTGGTGCCGTGGACGGTGAACGGGCAAGCGGACATGGCGCGGCTGATCGGCTGGGGTGTCGCTGGCCTGTGCACCGACCGCCCGGATCTGGGGCTGCGGGCGATGGCCGCGGCGGGGCTGGCGCTGGCCGGTGCGCAATCCAGGCCGTCGGCCTGAACCGGACGCCTAATTGCCATTGAGGAAATGCGCCGTGGCGGAGGCGCGCGCCACCAGCGCCTGCAACTGCGGATCCTCCGGCGCGTCCTTGGCCACCAGCTTGTCCATCGGCACGAAATACTCGTGCGGCAGGGGCACATGGGATTGCAGCAGCCCGTTGTAGTGCCGCGCCTTCAGCGCGTACAGCACCCGGATGTCGCGCACCGGCAGGATCAGCGGCTGGCTCGGCTCGGCCCGCAGCACCCCTGTGCAGCGCCAGCGCGGCGTCGGGTCGGTGGTCGAGGTCGGGCCGAGCAGCCACGGCACCGGGCAGACCGCGAGCAGCGAATTGGTGCTGGGCGCGAAGCGGGCGCGCTTGTCGAGCATGTTGGCGAGCGAGCCGCAGGCCTCGATGGCGAAGATGTCCGCGTAGGGTTCCTGCGCGGTGCCGCCGAAATTCAGCCACAGCCCGTCCGGCAGCGTGCGCAGGCGCTGGCTGCCCGGCAGCTTGAGGAACGGGTGCGAGCTGCCATTCGTTTCGGCCGGCCGTCCGCGCAGCCAGCTTCCCGGGTTACGCGCTGACCGGCCGAGGCCGGGCGGGCGTTGTGGCCAGTCGCGCAGCCGCGACCGCACCAATGCGTCAAGTGACCGATATTCCATCATTGCTTTTCATCCCCCCGTCAATTGCCCCACGAGCCTGACGACCAAGGAATGGTAGCGCACGCAACTCATTGAAAAAAGCCACATTGAGCATTTGTGCTGGAGGAGGGAGGAATAGGATTCAGAAGACAATCGTTAATACATGCATGTACAATCGTAGTGCCCACGTTAATGCATCGTTAATTTCGATATTTGGATTTAGGAGCATAGTATCGAACAAATATATATTTCTGATTAGAATTAAACTCTTATATGACGTTTTTCAAGTACTTTCTAATATGAGCCCAACACATGCGTTTACGGAATACGTCTTGAAGATGCACCAAAATAGATGACAAAAATGTAATCTGAAATCGCGCGAATTGTTACGTCCAGAAACGAAAACGGCCGCGCTCGCGCGCGGCCGTTGCACTCCAGCCGGGAAGAGGCGTCTCAGCCGCGTGCGTCGAGCGGCACGAAGCCCCGCTGGGTCGGCCCCGTGTACACCTGACGCGGCCGGCCGATGCGCTGCGACGGGTCCTCGATCATCTCCTTCCACTGGCTGATCCACCCCACGGTCCGTGCCACCGCGAACAGCACGGTAAACATGCTGACGGGGATGCCCATCGCCTTGAGGATGATGCCCGAGTAGAAATCCACGTTCGGATACAGCTTGCGCGACACGAAATATTCGTCATGCAGCGCGATCTTCTCCAGCTCGGCGGCAAGGTCGAGCAGCGGGTCGTCCTTGATGCCGAGTTCGCCGAGCACTTCGTGGCAGGTGCGCTGCATGATCTTCGCGCGCGGATCGTAGTTCTTGTACACGCGGTGGCCGAAGCCCATCAGCCGCACGTTGCTGTTCTTGTCCTTCACCCGGTCGATGAAGTCCGGGATGTTGCTGACATGCCCGATCTCGCTCAGCATCTTCAGCACCGCCTCGTTGGCGCCGCCATGCGCGGGGCCCCACAGGCTCGCGATGCCGGCGGCGATGCAGGCGAACGGGTTGGCCCCGGTCGATCCCGCGAGCCGAACCGTGCTGGTCGAGGCGTTCTGCTCGTGGTCGGCGTGCAGGATCAGGATCCGGTCCATCGCGCGCGCCAGGATCGGGTTGACCACGTACGGCTCGGTCGGCACCGCGTTCATCATATAAAGGAAGTTCTCGGCATAGCCGAGGTCGTTGCGCGGATACACGAACGGCTGGCCGATGGAGTACTTGTACGCCCACGCCGCCACTGTCGGCACCTTGGCGATCAGCCGGAACGCGCTGATGCGCCGCTGATCGGGGTCGTTGATGTCCAGGCTGTCGTGGTAGAACGCGGACATCGCGCCGACCACGCCGCACATCACCGCCATGGGGTGCGCATCGCGCCGGAAGCCGTTGAAGAAGCTGCGCAGTTGCTCGTGCAGCATGGTGTGGCGCAGCACCCCGCGCTCGAAATCCGCCTTCTGCGCCGCGTTCGGCAGATCGCCGTTCAGCAGCAGGTGCGCGACCTCAAGGAAGCTCGCGTGCTCGGCCAGTTCCTCGATCGGGTAGCCGCGATGCAGCAGCACCCCCTCGTCGCCGTCGATATAGGTAATCTTGCTTTCGCAAGCGGCCGTGCCACCGTAGCCCGGATCGAAGGTGAACACACCGAGTTCGTTGTAGAGCTTGCGGATATCCACGACGCTCGGCCCGATCGAACCCGGCATCAGCGGGATGCGCAGGGAACGATTTGTCCCGTCCAAGGTGATCGTGACCGTGCCAGTGACGCCGGAGTCCGGGCCGTTCATGCGTGTATCCTTTTCAAGGCGCCGCGTGGGCGCACGCTGTCACGCATAGCCGCCGCGCACGGCGAGCGCCCGGCGTGCCGGTTGCGCATCGGTCGAACATCACGGCGGGCCTTATGGCGCGCCGTGGAAAATTACGGGACGGCACGCCCAAGCGCAACCTTCGCGCCCGCAGCAATTTCGCCGCGCGGCAGTCAGAATGTCGTGGGCGGTTCGCCGCCGCGCCAGATGCCCACGCGCTGCGCCCGGGCCGCGGTTTCCTCCACCACCAGATCGGCCGCGTGGCTGTCCGCCCGCGCCCAGCCGGCCGAGACCACGGCGTGGTTCAGTGAGATGCCGCCGGCCTCGCAATGGCCCTGCGGAAAGCCGGCTTCGTCCCGCCCATCCAGCCGGCAGGCGACGGCGTGGCCGCGCACCAGGGCCGCCAGCGCCTCGCTCGCGGCGGCGCCGCAGTCGAACCGCGCGCCGTCCTCGCCACGGCATTCCTGCCCGCGCATCGGTGCCACCACGCCATGCAGGCGGATCACCGTCTCGCGCAGCCGCAGCGTCTGGCCATCGACCACCGCGACCAGCGGCGCGTCGGCATCCATCTGCCCGGCCAGCCGGGGCACCCGGCCGAACAATGCCGCGGGGGAGGAGAACAGCATCAATGCCGCCCCCCCGATTGCGCCAATCAGGCCCGCGACCACCGTCGGGCGGATGCGCGTGCGCGAACGTCCGGACGAGAGCGAGCCGGAGCGGAAGATGCGCCGTGGGCGATGAAGGGGCAAACGGCGCCTCCGGCGCTGGGTGCGAATGACCCGCAACGCCTAGCGCGCAGTTGTTAACGGCGCAACCTGTCTTCTTTCGTCGATTCGCGTCGAGTCTGTCCAGACACCTTCGCCGTGTCCGCCACGCGGCCGGGCCGCCGCGCGGGGGCTACTCCCAGAACGGCTCCAGCCGGGAGAACTTGCGCCAGCTTCGTTCGCTCTTGGCCCGCGCCGCGCGCATTCCGGCCGCGACGAAGCCGCGCACGATGCCCACCGCGAGCGCCCGGGCGCCGCCATCGCCCAGTTGCGCGAGCAAGCCCGCCACGGCCGCGCCGTCGTTGAGGTGGCCAAGCCGTTCCTGCAACGCGCTGGAGCGGCGCAGGAAGCGGCGCGTTTCCTTGCGCGGGAACAGGGGCGCGAA
>JAKBCB010000323.1 GCA_021808185.1 Pseudomonadota bacterium | reverse complement strand
GCGTCACAGCCGCAGGCGGGTGCGAACCGACGCCTCGCCGGTCGGCCGGCCGCGGCACGTGGTGCTGTACCGCACCGATCCCGCCGGCACCGTCGAGGTCGGCCGCATCCTGTAGGGGTCGCCGCACGATTTGCTCAAAATCGTACGCTAAGCGTTTTCAACGAGTCGGCTTACTGGCGCGGCGTTTAGCCGGCCCGTGAGCAACTGTGGTTGTGAGCCATTCGACAGCTCCGGCCGTTTTTCGCCAAGCTGGGCCGCATTCGCGCACGTATTCGGTCGCCTCGTCAGCGCCACCCATCGTCACGTAGCCGTTGCTGGAGATTATGGCCGGCGTGGTGCCGGCGAGGATGCCGGGCACGTGCTCGTTGGCAGACCTGGCATCCTTCAGCAATTTCAGGGTTGCTGGCGCGGACGCTTGGTTCTCGCGGTAGGCAAGCAACGCGCGGGTATACAGCCAGTAGACGCTCCACTCGTCGGGATATTCGGCCAGCAGCGCCTTTACTGCCGGCACGTCATCGCGCCGGAGCAGACTCCCGAGCAGCAGGTAGCGGATGCCCTGATTATCGTTCGGATTGAGCTTCAGCATGGCCCGGAAGTGTTCGATCGCCGCGCCTTCCTCGCCAAGCTTGAGCAGCGTCAGCGCGAGTCCGTGCCGCGCGCGCATGTAGGGCCTGGTTTCCAGAAAACCCCAGAAATGGCCATTGTATTCCTCGAAACCCTCGGGACCGAGCGCCAGCTCTCCGGCTTCCAGACCGCGCGCATAGAGGTCACGGGCTTCGGCCGCTGTCGCTGCTTCTTCGGCCAGAAGGTTGTAGGCGTCCGCGCAGAGCGGCGAGATGGCGAGTGCCTTGCGGGCATGGGATATGCGCGCCTGCGCGCTCGTCTTTTCCCACGCGTCGTACATGACCTCCTGCGCTTTTTCGAGCGCATCGTCCCGACCGCGGCCGGCAATCGCCGCGAGATACGCCTCCATGCTGCGCCGGTCCGGGAGGATCGAATCGGCCGGCGCTTTCGAGCGGGAACCTGGCGGCGAGCGGCGTGGCTTCTTCGAGACCGGCATCAGGTCCTCCCTTCTGTTTGTCGAGAACGGGACGCGATGCGATGCGCCGCCACGATGCGCGACACGGTCGGCTGACTGATGTTGTAGAGCCGCGCCATGTCGGCGCCGCTCTTGCGGCCGCTGATGACGCTCTCGGCAATCTCGCGCCGCTTGGCGACATCCAGTTTCCGGCGTCGTCCGCCGACGCGGCCTTCCGCCCGCGCCGCGGCGAGTCCGGCCGATGTCCGTTCGCGGATCATGGCGCGCTCGAACTCGGCGAAGCTGCCGACCATCTGCATCATCATCCGTCCGGCAGGTGTCGTGGTGTCGATGTTTTCGGTCAGGCTGCGGAAGTCTGCGTCAGCCTCGGCGATCTGCTCCATGATGTGGAGCACGTCCTTCAGGGAGCGCGAGAGGCGGTCGAGCTTCCAGACCACCAGCGTGTCGCCTTCGCGCAGGTGGTCGAGCAGACGGTGCAACTCCGGCCGATCCCATCGCCCGCCGGAGGCGGCCTCCTCAAAGATCCGCCGGCAGCCGGCTGCGCGCAGCGCCCGGGCCTGCAAGGCATTGGTCTGCTCGTCACCTTTGGAGACTCGGGCATAGCCGAGCAGCAGGCCGGCCGGCGGCTTGCTGGCTTTCTCAAACGACCGTTTGCGCACGGCTTGGCCGGTCACGGCAAAACCTCGCGGTTTGTCATTCAATACCCTCTTTCAAAATGAGCCTGGAAGGCAAGCGGTTTATGAGAGCCGCTCGCCACGTCGAGGACCCCTCATGCCCCGCCGCAGCCTTCTCTCCGCCGAGCAGCGCGCCCGGCTCTTCGCCGTCCCTGACACGCCGGAAGCCATGGCCCGTCACTACGTGCTTGGCCCGGAGGACCTGGCGCTGATCCGCGGCAAGCGTCGCGCCGGTAACCGGCTCGGCTTTGCGGTCCAGCTCTGCCTGCTGCGGTTCCCGGGCTGTATCTTGGCGGCTGGCGAGGTGCCGCCGTCGATGGTGGCCTTCGTGGCAAACCAACTCGGCATTGCCCCCACCCACTTCGCCGACTACGCCCAACGCGACGAGACCCGCCGCGAGCACATCGGCGAACTGCAGGGCTACCTGCAACTGCGCAGCTTTCGGCTCCCGGACTGGCGAGCCTGCCTACAAGCAGGAACTGCCGCCGCATGGGCGACTGATCGCGGCGAGCCGATCGTCCTGGCCGTCCTGGCGCACTTGCGCTCGGCGGCCGTGACGATTCCGGCCCCTGCGGTGTTGGAGCGCATCGGTCTCGCGGCGCGCGTCCGTGCCCGAAAGCAAGCCTTCGAAGCTCTTGGCGAAGGACTGCCCGAGGCGGATCGGCAAGCCCTCGAAGCGCTGCTACGGCTCGACCCGGAGATCCGGCGATCCCGTTTTGTTTGGCTGCGTGACTGCCCGCAGTCGCCAGCACCTTCGAACATGCTCGCTCTGCTGGACCGGCTCGATTTCGTCCGAGGCCTCGGGAACCACACCGCCCGGGCGAGCCGCGTCCATCCGGCCCGGCTCGGCCGATTGGTCGAAGAGGGCGGCATCATGACGGCGCAGCACATCGCCGATCTCGAACCGGCCCGGCGCACCGCCATCCTGGTGGCCCAGGCCGCGTATCTCGAAATCAGAGTTGCCGACGCCACCCTGGCCATGTTCGACAAATATGTCGGCTCGCTGTTCACCAAGGCCCGCAACCGCGAGGAACGGCGGTTCCAGGCCACACGGCGTGATGTCACCCGCGCGCTGCTGCTGTTCCGGCGCACCATTGTCGCCCTAAAACAGGCGCACGAAACCAGCGAGGACGGTGTCGCGGCCGTCGAGCGCGCGGTCGGCATGAAGCGGTTGGACGAGGCGCTGCCGGTCATCGATGCCGTGACCGATGTGGCCGATCAGGACATCCTCGTGACGGCTGCCGAACGCCACGCGGTCCTGCGCCGGTTCAGCCCGCGGTTTCTCGAAGCATTCCGCTTCCAGTCGAACACACTGCACGATCCTGTCCTTGCCGCCGTCGAGTTGATCAAGGCACTGAACCATGACGGCAGAAGCAGCCTTCCGAAGCGACTGCCCGCCAGCTTCCTGCCTGCGAAATGGCGCCGGCTGATTTTCGCAAGTGGTCAGGCGGACCGGCGCCTCTACGAAACCGCCGTCCTGGCCATCCTACGCGAGCGTTTGCGGGGCAGCGACATCTGGGTTGCTGGCAGCCGGGACTGGCGCGCTTTCGAGGACCATCTGCTGCCAGCCGAGACGCCGGTTTCCGCCAGCGCCGGCGGGGAGACCGATCCTGACCGGTATGTCGCGGGCCGTGCCGCCGGTCTTCACGAGCGGCTGGCGTTCGTCGGTGCGCGTGCGGGCCGGGGCGAACTCAACGGGGTCGAGATCGAGGAGGGCCGGCTCTACATCGCGCGCATCAAGCCAGCCGTTCCGGACGCCGTGCGACCGCTGGCCGACCGGCTCTACACCCTGCTGCCCCGGGCGCGGATTACCGAGGTTCTGGCCGAGGTCGACGCCTGGACCGGGTTCGCCGACCGCTTCACCCATCTGCGCACCGGCAATCCGGCCACCGACAAGGCGGCATTGCTCGCAGCCATTCTTGCCGACGGCACCAATCTCGGCCTCTCGCGCATGGCCGATGCCTCGCGCGGGCTCAGCTACCACCACCTGGTCAATATCGCTCAGTGGCACATCAGCGACGACAACTACGTCGCCGCGCGTGCCGCCATCATCAACGCCCATCATCGTCACCCGATGGCGGCGGTCTGGGATGACGGCACAACCTCCTCCTCCGACGGGCAGTATTTCCGGGCCGGAGGGCGGGCGGGCCAGGGCGGCGCCGTCAACGCCAAATACGGCATCGATCCGGGATTCGTCCTCTACACGCACGTCTCCGGCCGCTACGATCCGTTCCATACCCGCGTGATCGCCGCGACGGTCAGCGAAGCGCCTTACGTGCTTGATGGTCTGCTGCACCACGTGCATCAGACCGACCTGCGCACCGCCGAGCACTATACCGACACAGCCGGCGCCACGGACCATGTGTTCGGTCTCTGCCACCTGCTCGGCTTCAACTTCGCGCCGCGAATCAAGGATCTGAAGGACCGCAAGCTCTACGCGATCGAGAGGTCATCAACCTATCCGCTGCTCGAACCGCTGATCGGCGGCACCATCGACACCGCGGCCATCACCGGCCAATGGCCGCTGCTCATGCGCCTGAAGGCGTCGATCGAAGCGGGCACCGTGCTGCCCTCCACCATCCTGCGCAAGCTCGCCGCCGCCGGTCCGGCGAACGCGCTGTCGCGGGCACTACGCGCCCTGGGCCGCATCGAGCGGACCTTGTTTACCCTGCAATGGCTGTCAGATCCCGAACTGCGCCAGCGCAGCCACGCCGGGCTGAACAAGGGCGAGGCCAGCAACGCCCTGCGCCGCGCCGTGTTCTTCCATCGCCAAGGCGAAATCCGCGACCGCACCTTCGAAAACCAGAGCTTCCGGGCATCGGGCCTGAGCCTGATCACCGCCGCCATCGTCCACTGGAATACGGTATATCTCGACCGCGCCATCCAGCACCTGCGTGCCCAAGACATCTCTGTCCTCGACGAGCTCCTCGCCCATGTCGCCCCGCTCGGCTGGGAACACATCGCCCTCACCGGCGACTACATCTGGGCCAACCTCCCGCCTGCCGCCGGGTTCAGGCCGCTACGCGACGTTCAGGCTTCGTTCCAGGCCAGGGCCGCTTAGAGTACGATTTTGAGCAAATCGTGCGGCGACCCCCTGTACGACGCGATGGAACTGGAACGCCACCTGCCGTTCGCCCGATCCGAGGACGCGTGACCGGCGCCCGCCGGCTCCTCGGTGGACACGCGCGCGTAGCCG
>JAKBCB010000007.1 GCA_021808185.1 Pseudomonadota bacterium | reverse complement strand
GGCGGCGAGGCTGTCGCCCGCGATGTCGGTGATCCGGTCGGCGGTCAGCGCGATGCCGCTGGCACCGGCGTTCAGCGTGGCGGCGATGGCGCCGCTGCCGAGGCTGAGCACATCGTTGGTGGCGGCGACCTCGATGGTGACGCCGGTGCCGCTCAGCGTGGTCTCCAGCGTCAGGTTGCCGGCGCTGGCCAGGCGCAGCGCGCCGCCGCCGGCGGTGGCCCCGGTGACGGTGCCGATGGCGTTCAGCGTCGAGAACAGGTCGATGGAGCCGCCCGCCCCGGCGGTGAGCGCCCCGGTGGTCAGGCCGCCGCCGGTCTGGCCGATGCTGCCGGTGCCGGTGGCGCTGAGCACGATGCTGGTGGTGCCGGTCAGATGCCCGGACAGGCCGAGATCGCCGGTGCTGGTCAGCCCGACCGTGTCGGCGCTGATCGGGCCGGTAACGGCGAGCGACGTGGTGTTGACCACGCTGATCGCCCCGCCGGCGGTGATGCTGCCGAGCGTGCCGATGCTGTTCAGCGTGGAGCCGACAGCGAAGCCCAGGGCGGCGTGGCCCTCGAGCATGCCAAGCCCGGTGACGGCGCCGCTCGCGCCCTGCGAGACGTTGCCGGCGGTGGCGGTGAGCGAGGTGGCGGTGCCGGCGGCGATGGTGCCGGCGAGCGTGAGATCGCCGGTCAGCGTGCTCAGCGTGACCGAGGCGGCATTGAGCGAGCCGTTCACCGCCAGGGCGGACCCGTTCGCCACCCGCAGCGACGTGCCGGCCGCGATGTCGCCGAGCGTGCCGATGGCGTTCAGCGAGGAACTCAGCGCGAACGCGCCGAAGCTGTTGCCGGTCAGCGTCGCCGCGATGACGCCGCCGCCGCTCTGCACGATGCCGCCCGCCGTCGTGGTCAGCCCGACCGTGCTGGCGCTGATCGCGCCGGCGACCGCGAGCGAAGTGGCATTGACCACGGTCAGCGCGGTGCCGGCGAAGATGCCCTCGATCGTGCCGATGGCGTTCCGCGAGGAGCCGACAGCGAAGGCCAGACCGGCCCGGCCGCCGAGCGTGCCGAGCCCGGTGATGGCGCCGCCCATGCCCTGCGAGACGTTGCCGGCGGTGGCGGTGAGCGAGACGGCGGTACCGGCGGCGATGGTACCGGCGAGCGTGAGATCGCCGGTCAGCGTGCTCAGCGTGACCGAGGCGGCATTGAGCGAGCCGTTCACCGCCAGTGCCGAGCCGTTGGCCACCAGCAGCGACGGGCCGGCCCGCATGTCGCCGAGCGTGCCGATGGCGTTCAGCGTCGATCCCAGCGCGATGCTGCCGCCGGCATTCCCCAGCAGCGTACCGACGGCGAGCGGCGCGCCTGGTTCGGTGATGTTGCCCGAGGTCAGCAGATCCAGCGTGCCGGTCAGGGTAAACGGGCCGTCAAGGCTAATGCCATTCGCCTTCGTCGTGCTGCCCACCACCAGCGTGCCGGTGGCGATCTCGCTCAGCAGCGTGGCGTCGAGCAGCAGATACGCGCCCGGCGTGCCGGCGAGGCTGACGGCGTTGGCTGAGAACGGCGCGATGGCCACCGTGCCGGCGGCGATGCTGTCGCCCGCGATGTCGGCGATGCGGTCGGCGGTCAGCAGGACGGCGCCGCCGCCGTGGGCGCTCAGCGTGGCGACGATGGCGCCGCTGCCGAGGGCGAGCACATCGTTGGTGGCCGCGACCTCGATGGTGGCGCCGGTGCCGGAAAGCGTGTTCTCCAGCGTCAGGTTGCCGCCATTGGCCAGACGCAGCGCGCCCGTGCCGGCGCTGGCCCCGGCGACGGCGCCGATGGCATTGAGCGTGGAGAACAGGTCGATCGAGCCACCGGCCCCGGCGGTGAGCGTGGCGGTGCTCAGGCTGCCGCCGGTCTGGCTGATGCTGGCCCCGCCGGCGGCGGTCAGCGCGATGCCGGTGGTGCCGGTCAGGCTGCCGGACAGGCCGAGATCCCCGGTGCTGGTCAGCCCGATCGTCTCGGCGCTGAGCGCGCCCGCGACCGCAAGCCCGCTGGCATTGACCACGGTCAGCGCGGTGCCGGCGGTGATGGCGCCGAGCGTGCCGATGCTGTTGAGCGGGGAGGCGATGTCGAAGGCCAGACCCGCCTGGCCGGAGAGGACGCCGAAGCCGGTGATGGCGCCGCCAGCCCCTTCGATGACGTTACCGGCCGCGCTCAGCGAGACGGTGGAGGCCCCGGCGATGGTGCCGGCGAGCGTCAGGTCTCCGCCGCGCGTGCTCAGCGTCACCGCGGCGGCATCGAGCGGACCGTTGACCGTCAGGGCCGAGCCGTTGACCACCAGCAGCGACGGACCTGCCGTCATGCTGCCCAGCGTGGCGATCGCGTTCAGCGTCGAGCCAAGCGCGATGCTGCCGCCGGCATGGCCCAGCAGCGTGGCGGCGGTGATGCCGCCGCCGGGTTCCGTGATGTCCCCCGCCGTCAGCAGCCGCAGATTGCCGGCGACGCCGATCGGGCCATCGACCGAGATGGCGCTGGCCGTGATGGAACTGCCCACGGTCAGCGTGCCGGTGGAGACCGCGCCGAGCAGCTGGCTGTCCACCAGCAGATACGCCCCGGCGGTGCCGCCGAGGCTGATGGCGGTGGCGGTGTAGGGCGCGATCGTCACCGAGCCGGTGCTCGGCGGCGTGCCGGCGGCGATGCTGTCACCGGCGATGTCGGTGATCCGGTCGGCCGTGAGCAGCATCGTGCCGCCGCTGGCCGTCGCTGCCAGCGACGTGGCGATGCCGCTGCCGCCGAGTGCCAGCGTGCCGCCCGATGTCGCGACCTCCAGCGTGACATTCGGGCCGCTGACGGCGTTTTGCACGGTCAGGTTGCCGCTGTCGGCCACGCGCAGCACCCCGGCGCCGGCGGAGGCCCCGGTGAGGGTGCCGATCGTGTTCAGTGTCGAGAACAGGTCGAGCGAGCCGGTGGCGTGGGCCGAGAGCGAATTGGTGGTGATGAGGCCCGCCGTCTGCGTGACATTGCCGTGGCTGGCTGTCAGCGCGACGCTGGTGGGGCCGATCAGATCGCCGGCGAGCGTCAGGTCGCCGGTGGCGGTGCTGAGTGTCAGGTTCGTCGCGATGAGCGGCCCGTAGACGGTCATCGCGCCGCCGGCGGCGATACCGATCGAAGGCCCGCCGGAAATTTTGTCCAGCGTCCCGATGGAGTTGAGCGTGGAGCCGAGGGCCACGCCGCCGGCCACCGCGCCCGTCAATGTCGTCACGTCGAGCGAGCCGGCGCCCTGGGTGACGGCGCCGGTGCTGTTCGCGGTCAGCCCGAGCAGGGCTGTGCTGATGACGGCCGTGCCGAGCGATATTCCGCCGCTGCCGGCCTGCAGGCTGACGGTGGGCGCCAGCAGCGTGGCGCCGGTCAGCGTGATCGTCCCCGCCGTGCCGGAGATCAGGGTCAGCCCGGCGGTGGTGTTGGCGTTCAGCGTGACGGTGGGTTCCACCACCAGGCTGCCGAACGACTGCAGGGCCACCGCGCCGGTGGTGGTGAAGTTCACCGACGCCTGAACGTCCACCAGCGTCTGTGCTTGCAGCAGGATATTGCCGCTGCCGATGCTTTCCAGCGCGCCGGCCGAGACGGTGGTGGTGCTGTTGGTGCCGTGCAGGTTGCTCGGGATGATGCCCGTCCTGGTCAGCGTGGAATCGTCGGCGCCGGTCCCGTTGGCGCCGGCCACGATGTCGAGCGTGCCGGGATCGAACAGCACGGTGCCGGCGGCGCCGCGCGGCGCCGAGAGATCGACGACGCCGGAAAATCCGAGCGTTCCACCGGAGATTTCGACAAATCCGCCATCGCCGCCACCGGGACCGCCGCGCACGGAAATGCCGCCGGCCATCACGGTGCTGTCGGTCGAAAGCACGGTGACATGCCCGCCATTGCCGGCGCCGGTGGCGTCGGCGGCGATGCGGGCGCCGGCGGCGAGCGTGACCCCGCGCGAGGTGCGCGTGGGCTTGACCTTGGCCCCGCCGGTCGCGCGCGCCAGCGTGGTGCCGAGCGCCACCGTGCCGCCACCGGCCGCGCCCGAGGCGTCGATGACGGCGCCCTTGGCGATGCTGGCCGTCCCGCTCGGCAGGATCTGGATCTTTCCGCCCTGGGTGCCGGCCTGCGTGCCCTGCGCCAGCAGGTTGCCGCTGACGGCGATATTGCCGCCGATGCCCTCGACCAGGATCGTGCCAGTCCGGCTGCCCCGGCTTGGCGCGGCGATGCTGCCGCCGGCATCGATCAGGGTCTGCACCACGCCGTCGGCGGCGCGCGCGGTGAGCTGCACCGTGCCGCCCTCGGCCATGATGGTGCCGCTGTTGGTGACGAGGGCGGTGCCGCCGCCCGGCCCATGCGTCACCTGGCCGGTGACGTCGATCGCCACCAGCCCGTCGCCGTACAGGTCGAGCGTGTGCGTCATCGCGCCGGCGAGCACGACATGGCCGAGCTTGGCGTTGATGACACCGGAATTGGCGACCTGCGGCGCCACCAGGGCGGCAAGCCCCGCCTGTGCCACGGTGATGGTGCCGGCGTTGTCGATGCGCGCGCCCGGATGCGCCGCCTGATCGAACACCATCCGGCCGGCCATGAAATTCTTGTCGGTCATGCCGGCGGCGGAAACCACGAGGCCGGCCGTGTTGACCTGGGCGCCCTTGTAGAAGGTCACGCCGTCCTGGTTGATCAGGATGACCTGGCCGTTGGCATCGATGCGCCCGGCGATCTGCGACGGATTGGGCCCGACGACGCGGTTGAGCGCCACCGCGTTCGGCGAGGGCTGGACGAAATCCACCGTCTGCTTGGCGCCGACGTTGAAGCTGTTCCAGTTGATCGCGGCACGCTGCGTGGTCTGGGTGATGGTGGTCGTGGTGGCGGTGTTGGCGATGGTGGCGGCACCGGCGGTGACGCTGCCGCCGAGCGGGCGGGCATTGGGGGCGGGTTGCGCGCGCGCCTGCGGCGCGAAGGCGAGCGCGGCCAGGATCGCGGTGCCCGCCAGCAGCCCCGCGCGCGCACGGCCCGCGCGCACGGCATCGCTGAACATTCCGGGACTGCCCCCCTTGCCCTTGCGGGAGGGAGCTTCGATCGGCGGCGCCGCGTTCGCGTGGGTCATGGCCGCTGCCTTTTGCATCAGAACCGCGTCAGCACGCGCCAGAGGAACGTGCCGGCGTTGAGCGCCGAAATGGTCGGGCCGCTGCCGGTCGGGTAGCGGTTGAGCCGGGCGGCGGCGAGCAGATCGACCTCGGCATAGCTGGTCGCGGTGACGCGCGCGCCGATGCCGCTGGAGGCGGCGCGCACGCTCAGCGATTGCGCATCGTGCTGCCAGGTCTCGCCCCAGTCGTAGAACCCGTAGATCTGCACGGGCACCGGCGTGGGCAGCGAGACCGCGCTGAGATCGGCGCTGGTGTTGAAATCCAGCTCGATCGTCGCGGTCAGCACGCGGTCGCCGGTGATGATGCCGGATTCATAGCCGCGCAGGTATTGCAGCCCGCCGAGATAGAATTCCTCGGCCGGCGGCATGATGGCATTGGTGAACTGCCCGGCCACCACGCCGAGCAACGCGACGCTGGCGCCCTCGTAGGGCGAGAACAGCGTCTGCGAGCGGCTGACGCGGGCATCGACCTTGAGGAAATCCACCGTCTCGCCGGTGCGCGGCAGGCCGGCGGCACCGTCCTGGCTGGCGCCGAGCCCGGCCAGCCCCTTGGACAGCCGCACCGAAACCTCGTTGACGGCGCCACGCCCGGCACCGAGCAGCAGGTCCGAACGCGCGTAGTCGCCGCCGATCCGCGCGATGCGCAGCGAATCGAAGCTGGCGCGGGCGCGCGTGCCGTTGGACAGCAGGCCGATCTCGGATTCGATCGCGTCGAGGCTGGTGTACAGGTCGAGGGTTTCGTTGCGCGCGCGGATTGCCGGGAAGGTCAGCGCCGTGCCGAAGACGTTGGTGATGCCGAGATAGCCCTCCAGCGCCAGCGGCCCGGTCGGCGCGGTCTGGCCGCTGCCGCCGTACACGCGCAGCTTGAGGCCGTTGTCGCCGATGAAGAACTCGCTCGCGGCCTGCCCGAAGGTCTGGCTGTTCGGCCAGGTGTGGTACAACGAGACCTCGGTGCGCTCGCCGTAGGAGGTGAAGCTGTTGGCGTCCGCCACCAGCAGCGATTCGATCGGGCCGGTGTAGCGCGACGAGTAGTTGTCGGTGGTCAGCAGCCCGCTGATCGCCGCGCGCGCGACCTCGGCGATCAGCGTCATCGCGCCGGGATCGCCGGGCACCGGTTGCAGCACCGCGTGCAGGCTCACCCCGGGGACGCTTTGCGCCAGCAGCAGGTAGCGTTCGAGCGTCGCCTCGTCGATCGGGGTCTTTTCCGTCAGGCGTTGCAGGAATCGCAACACGCGGGAGCCGGCGGGGCCGATGTCCGCGGAGAGTTTCACCTCGGCGATGCGGCCCTCGGTGACCAGGAAGCGCAGTGCCCCGCTGGCATCGATGTTGACCGAGACGCCGCTGAGCACGTAGCCGTCCTCCCGGTAGCGCCGCAGGATGGCGGCGCGCGCCGCCTCGATGCGCGCCAGCGGCACGGCGGGGCCGATCAGCCCCGGGCCGGCGAGGGCGAGGATCTCCGCGCGCTTATAGGCGGTCACACCCTCCACCGCGACGCCGCGCACGGTCACGTCCGCCGCCGGCACGGGCTTGGCCGGCTGCTCGGGCGCGGGCAGCGTGGGGATGGACACGGCGGGCGGCGGCAACGGCTCGACCCGCGGCAGCGGCGAGCCGGCGGGGGGCGGCGGCGGCAACTGCGCCAGAGCCGGGCCACCCAGCCCCCCGAGCAGCGCCGCCAGCAATATTGTTTCCCTGCGAAGCACCCTGGTCCCCGGCGACGTGAGCGGTGTTGCGTTACGTTGCAGCAGTTGTCACGGGGCCGCGAACGGTCCGTCAAGCGCCTTGTTGCCGGGCCCGCTCGATCCTGCGCGCGATGCCGCCTTATATCCAGCCCGTTGAGCGCGCACCGGCGAAACTGCTACCCCTGGACCCGCGAGAAACGCGAAGGGGCGAGCGCGCGATGAGCACCGAGGAACATGCCGAGCATGCCGAGCACGCGGCGGAGCACGGCAACAAACCGGCGGCGTTGCTGATCGCGGTGATGGCCGCGGTGCTGGCGATATGCCAGCAGCAAGCCAAGCGGGCGGAGATTTCGGTGGAGGCGAACGCGGTGCTCGCCGCCGACACCTGGAACGAATACCAGGCCAAGTCGGTGCGCTCGGCGATCGCGCACGATCTGGAACGGGTGGCCGGCACGCTCGACACCCCGGCCGACCCCGCGCGCGCGGCCGAGCGCGCCCAGACGATCAAGCAGTTGCGCGAGGACCGCGAACACTACGACAACGACACGAAAACCGGCAAGGAGGCGCTCGGCACGCGGGCACATGCCTATGAGGTGGTGCGCGACCACTCGCTGGAACGCGCGCACACCTACGACAACGCCGCCGCCGCGCTGGAACTCGGCATCGTGCTGTCCACCGCCTCGGTCATCACCTCGGCGCGCGCGCTGCTGCTGTTCGCGGCCCTGATGGGCGCGGTCGGGCTGGTGCTCGGCGTGTTCGGCGCGGTGGCGCCGGAGATGGTGGTGTTCTGAGGCCGAGCGGGCAAAGCGAGGGGCGCTGCCCCGCAGCCCCGCGAATTGGGATCAAAGGGGCTCAGCCCCTTTGCGGGTCCAGGGCGGAGCCCTGGCCTTCCCCATCCCGCCGCAACGCCAGCAGGTGCGTCACGTAGCGCACGGCGGCGCGGTCGTGCAGGCGGGTTTGCCAGGGCCAGTCGGTGTCTTCGCCGAGCAGCGCGAGGCCGGTGACGGATTGGGGGTGGGCGGCTTCGCGCAGCAGCGCGCGCAGGAACGGCTCGCCCGCCCCGCCGTCCGGGCCGCGCTGCGAGTGGCCGCCGATCCAGGCGGCGGGCGGGGTGGCGTGCGCCGCCCAGTCGTACGGCGTGGCGAGCAGCAGGCGCCCGTCCGGGGCGAGCAGCCCGGCCATGGCGGCAAGCAGGCCGCGCGGCGAGGCCACGCAGTCGAGCAGGTTCAGCGCGGCCAGCAGATCGGCCGAGCCGGCGGCGAACGGCAGGGCGAGCACGTCGCAGGCCCAGAAATCCACCCGTTCGGCCCCGTCCGGCGCCACCGCGAAGGCGCGGCGGTCGTAGGCGAGGCCGATGCGCCGGCGGGCGTAGGAGACGCGCCCACCGCCCGCCCCGCGCGCCAGCCGCAGCAAGGCAAGGCCGGTGTCGATGCCGAGCACCAGCGCATCTCGGTGCCGCGCGGCGAGATCGAAACTGGTGCGCCCGGCGCCGCAACCGAGATCGAGCGCGCGGCGGACCTGCCTCCCCGGCCCGGCCAGTTCCTCCAGCCGGGCGAGGCAGCGGCGCGCGGCGCCCGGACGCGGCTCGCCCGGGGCTTCCGCCGGATCGAGATCGGCCCAGCCGTCCCAGGCATAGGTCGAGACGGTCTGGCGCAGCACGTCGAACCAGGTGCCGGGGCCGATCGCGTCGCCGATCAGGCTTTCCAGCATCGGGTCGAGATCGTCGCGCAGCAGGATGTCGATGCCGCGCTCGGACAGCAGGCGCGCGAGGTCGGCGACGATGATCGGGATGCCGTCGATGATGGGGTATTCGTGCCGGCAGGCCGGGTTGGGACACAGCAGCATGCCGGCCAGCACGTCGCCGTCCCGCTCGGCGCCGACATGGGCGAGGGCGAGCGCGTGCAGCCCCTCGCCCGCCCCGGCGCAGCGCGGGCAATGCGGGGCGAAGGCGGAGAAATGCCGGCGGCGCACGCGGGCCTAGCCGCCGATCAGCACGGTGGGGCAGCCGGGGCCGACGATCGTGCCGGTCGGGCCGGGGATCGGGCCGACGCAGGCGGGGTGCTGCGTCATGTCCATCAGGCGGGCGGCGGGCAGCTTGTCGATCGTCACCGTGGCCGAGCCCTTGCCGATGATGCCGGGGCCGCCGGGAACGCAGACCGGGATCATGCAGGGCTGCGTCTGGTCGGTCAGCCGCGCCGCCGGCAGGCCGCCGATGGTGACGGTGGACGAGCCGCTGACGATCGGCAGCGGCATCGGCGGATGCGGCACGGGCGTCGGCACCAGTGCCGCCGGATGGATCGGCGCATGGCAATGCGGCCCTTCCTGCAACACTTTGTCGGTGATCCGCGCCGCCGGCTGGCCCATTTTTCGTCCTTCCGCGTCACGCTGGCGAAACCTAACGTGTCCGCCCGCCCCGGTCGAGCGCGCCCATGGGGCGCGACGGACCGGCCCGGCTTCGGCTAGGCTCGCGCGGCAAGGAGGTGCGCATGGGCTGCTTCTGCCGCATGACGATGACGCCGCTCGCGTCGGAACTGTCGAAGCTGCGCAAGGCCGCGCCGCCGCCCGCCGAGCCGGACAAGGCGGAGCAAGCGGCCACCGAGAAGGTGAGCGCGCTGGCCGACTGGCTGGCCGCGCGCGGGCTGCCGGCAGCGCCCTGGAAGCCCGATCCGGCGTGGCGTGCCCTGCGCCTGCCCACGCCGCAAATGTCGCCCGCGGCGCTGACGACCATCTCGGGCCTGACGCATCTGCGCGCCGAGGCGCTGCGCCAGTGCGGCACCGACCTGCTCGACCCGACCCAGGCCGAGGCGTTCCGGCGCGTCGTCGCCACCATGAACGAGCGGTTCCGCAAGCAGCAGCCGCCGCCCGTGGACCCGCACGACTGGACGCAACTCGCCCAGCAGAACGACACCGCCGACCGCCTCGCCCAGGCGATGAAGGAGGGGCTGCTGAAACCAACGCCCCAGCAGCAGGAGGAATACAACGAGCCCGCCGGGGTGCCGATGCGCGAATGGGGCGGCCTGCTGCGCCCGCTGCGGCAGCTCGCGCCGCTGATCGCCGCCGCGCGCCAGCTCGATGCCGACGAGGAGGACCCCACCCAGCTTGCCGAGGGGCTGCGCAAGCTCTCGCGGGTAAAACTGCCGCCGCTGGCCGAGCCCGAGCGGATGGAGCAGCTCGGCCAGGTGCTCTCGGCGGTGCAGCGACTGCGCGCGAGCCTCGGCGAGGACACGCTGGAACAGGGCCTGGCGGCGGCGCGCGAGCGGGTGCGCAAGAAAGTCGCGGCGCTCGCGCGGGCGCTGGAGCGCGATTATCCGGGGGCGGCGGACGAGCCGGTGGAACACATGCTGGCGCGGCTGCCGAAGCTTGCGGTAACACCGACGCCGCTGGCCACCGCGGCGGTGGTGCAGGCGGCGCGGAAGATGGAGAAACTCGCCGCCGTGACCTGGAAAGTCCCGGAGAACATGCCGCTGGTGCGCGACGGGCTGGCCACCAGCCGGCTGATCGAGCACATGAAGACCGCGCTGGGCAACTCCCCGGTGCGCACGACCCCGTGCGGGTCGCAATGCGACGCGGCGGCGCTGCTGCGCGCGGCCAACGGGGCGGCGGCGGCATAAGACAAGGCCAGGGGCTTTGCCCCTGGCCCCCGGCAAAGGCCGCGCCTTTGCAATGCTTCTACTTAAGCAAGACCGGATTTGAATTTCCATTCGACGCCGATCGGCTCGGCCATCGAGCCGTCCGGATTCTGCGAGCGGTACTGCACCTTGATCTCGCGGCAGATGAACTTGACCTTCTCCGTGGCGATCGCGTCGGCCACGTCCCAGGACACCGAGGTCAGCAGTACGTCGGTGAAGTCGATGCGCAGATAGCCCCAATAACCCTGCCCGACCGCTTTCTGGCCACCGGCCTTGCGGTGCACCATGGTCACGGATTTCAGCGAAATGGAGTTGGAACAGAAATAGAACAGGAGTGGCGAGGTCTGGTCCAGCTCCTTGGTGAACTGGAACGGCTGCATATCCACCGGGTAGCCGTCGCTCTTGCCGCCGAGCCATTGCCCGAAGTTGTTGCCGCCCTTCTTTTTTTTCTTCTTCGGCGCGACGATAGGCTTCCCGTCCGAGCCGGTCCGCGGCTTCTCGTCGTCGTCATCCGGCTCGCCGCCGCCGTCATCGCCGCGCACGGAGACGTCGAAGTCGAAATCCGAAATGTCGAAGAACATGCCGGGCTCGAAGCCCTTGACGAAGTCGTCGCCGCGGGTGAGCACCGACTGGCTCTCGCCGATCACCGGCCCGTGCTCGTCCACGATCTTCATCAGAATATCAACCTGATCGGCCATCTGACTTCCTTTCCTTGGCGCGCCGGCTCAGCCGGACGGCATGCGTGAGACCAGCCGCAGCGTCGCCGTCAATCCTTCGAGCTGGTAGTGCGGGCGCAGGAAGAAGCGCGCATCGTACATGCCCGGCGTGTCCTCCCGCTCCTCCAGCACGACGCGGCCCTCGACCAGCGGATGCGCCGCCTTCCAGTCCTCGGTCGAGCGTTGCGGCGAGCCATCGACGTAGCGGCGCAGCCAGGCCTGCAACCACTGCGTGAGCTGCGCCTTGTCGAGCGAGGAGCCGATCTTGTCGCGCACCATGCATTTCAGGTAGTGCGCGAAACGGCAACTGGCGAACAGGTACGGCAGCCGCGCCGACAGATTGGCGTTGGCGGTGGCCGCGGCGTCCTCGTAGCGCAGCGGCTTCTGCAAGGATTGCGCGCTGATGAAGGCGGCGAACTCGGTGTTCTTGCGGTGCACGAGGGGAATAAACCCGTTCTGCGCCAGCTCCGCCTCGCGCCGCTCGCTCAGCGCCACTTCCGTCACGCAGCGCATATCGACGGCGCCGTCGGCGGTGGGGAAATTATACGCGGGCAAATCCTCGACGATGCCGCCGCTGTCCACGCCGCGAATGCGCACGCACCAGCCGTACAGCGTGAAGGCGCGCGCGATGTTCGCCCCCATGGCGTAGGCGGGATTGCACCACAGATATTTTTCCGCCCCCGGCCCTTCGGTGTCTTCCTCGAAGTCGAACCCCTCCACCGGCATGGTGCGGGTGCCGTACGGCAGCCGCGCGATGAAGCGCGGCAGGCACAGGCCGATATACCGCGCATCCTCGCTCTCGCGCAGGCTGCGCCAGCCGGCATATTCGGGCGTGCCGAAGATCTTGGTCACGTCGCGCGGGTTGGCCAGTTCCGCCCAGGTGTCCATCTGCATCACCGAGGGGGCGGCGGCGGCGATGAACGGCACATGCGCCGCCGCCGCGACCTGGGCGATGTCGGCGAGCAGTTGCGCGTCCTCCGGGCGGTGGTCGAAGGCGTAGTCGCCGACCAGCACGCCGTACGGCTCGCCGCCGAACTGGCCGAACTCCTCCTCGTAGATCTTCTTGAACAGCGGGCTCTGGTCCCAGGCGGTGCCGCGGAACTTGCGCAGCGTGCGGGCCAGATCGCGCTTGCCGATGTCCAGCACGCGCACCTTCACATCGCCGTCCCCGCCGGTGCCGGCGAGCAGGAAGCGCAGGCCGCGCCAGGTGGCCTCGATCTGTTGCAGGTCGGGGTGGTGCAGCACCAGATTGACCTGCGCCGCCAGCGCGCGGTCGATTTCGCCGATCAGCGATTCCACGACGCGGCGGGGCGAATTGGCCCCCAGCGTGCCATAGCGCGGCAACAACCCGGCCAGCACGCGCAGTGCCGGGGCCAGCGCCTCGGCTTCCTCGCTCTCGGCGCGGGCCGCCTCGCGCGCTTCCTCCCGCCGTGCGTCGCGCGCCAGCAGCGTCGCGAAGTCGCCGGAGATGGTGGCGTCGTCGTCGTCCGGCGGGGATGGCCGCGCCGGCATGCTAGTTCAGCGCGATCGAGGGGGCTTGCAGCGCCATGGTCCCGCCGGCCGAGGCCTGCAACTGCCCGCTCGCGGACATGGTGATCTTCATGCCGTTGATGGTGATGCCGCTGGTGTCGATGACGATGCTGTTGCCGCCGACCTTCAGCGTGATCGACTGGCCGGCGCTGATGGTGCTGCTGCCGGCGCTGACGGTGAGCGAATGGTTGCCGGCGGAGACGGTGACGCTCTCGTTGCCCTGGGAGACGGTGGCGGAGCGGTTGCCCTGCGAGACCGTATGGTCGTCGTTGCCCTGCGAGACGGTGACGGCGCGATTGCCCTGCGAGACAGTGAGGCTCTCGTTGCCCTTCGTGACGGTGACGGCGCGGTTGCCCTCCGAGACCGTCAGGGTGTCGTTGCCTTTCTGCACCGTGGTGGTGCGATCCTGGGTGATCGTGCTGGTCTTGTTGTTCAGCACGGTGATGTTGAAGTCCTTCTGCGCCTGCAGAAACACTTCCTCCTCGCCTTTCTTGTCCTCGAACCGCAGCTCGTTGAAGCCGCCGCCGCCGGGCGAGGAATTGGTCTTGAAGGTCGAGCGCGTCTTGTTGTCCCCCAGCGCGTAGGGAACGGTGTTGTTGGCGTGATAGACGCTGCCGGTGACGATCGGCCGGTCTGGGTTGCCATCGAGGAAATCCACCACGACCTCGTGGCCGACGCGCGGAATGGCGATGCCGCCCCAGCCGATGCCGGCCCAGCTCTGCGCCACCCGGATCCAGCAGGAGGCGGTGTCGTCCTGGGCCACGGCGCGGTCCCAGGGGAATTTCACCTTGATGCGGCTGTACTGATCGGTGGTGATCTCGTCGCCCGCCTTGCCGACCACGCGCGCGGTCTGCGGACCGCGCATGCGCGGCCAGGGCGTCTGCAAGTCGAGCCGGAACGGCGTGGCGCCGGGGATCGCCGTCAGCTCGCAGGTGAACTGGTCCAGCACCTCGCCACGGGCGTCGGCGCGGCCCTCGGACAGCTCGAACGTCGTCGTCGTGGCGATGACGAGGTATTCGCGGTTCTGCGTGGTGTCCGGGCATTCCGAGAGGGTGAACTTGCCGCCGGTGGCCATCGCGCGGGCGTTGGTGGTGCCGCGCAGGATCTCCCGCCGCGCCGCCAGTTCCTGCATGCGCACGGTGGCGACCTTCTGGCCGTCGCCCACGTTCGCGTACGGACCGGGATAGTCGTACACTTCGTAGTCGCCATGCGGATGGGTGGCCGGCTGCACCGACTTGGTGGTGAGGTCGGCCGTCGGCGTAAGGAAGTTGTAGTCCCGGAACGCCACCTTGCCCGGTTGCAGCATCAGGTCGGCCGACCAGCTCCAAACATGGTCTTCCACGCGGCGCAGCTCGGTCTGCGGCAGGCGATACGGGATCGCCTTGCCGATCGAGCTGTGCGAGGCGGGATCGTCGGCGAACACCAGGCTGTGCTGGCCGTCCTGGTGGGTGGAGAAATAATAGATGCCGTACTTTTCCATCAGCCGGGTGACGAAATCGAGGTCGGTTTCCTCGAACTGCACGCAGTATTCCAGCACGATGCTGCCGGATTGGCTTTGGCGCTTGTCCTCGAAATTGGTGAAGCCCTGGTCGCGGAAGACGGTGGTGATGATGTCCCAGGCGGATTTGTTCTGGAAGATCCGGCAGTCCCGCCGGCGCGAGAGCAGCCAGATCCAGGGCCGCACCTCGATCCGGTAGCGATGGCTGCCCGCCCCGACGCCGGTATAGGTGGCGCGCGCGATGATGCCGTTGAAATAGCGCTTGGCGCTGCCGGGCTGCGTGATCGTCACCGTGGCCGCGCACCCGAGCATCACGGCCAGCTCGCCCTTGCGCTCGGTGCTGGTCAGATCGAGATACGCCTCGAACGGGCGGCCGAGTTCCTCGGTCACGACCATGCCGGCGAACGTCATCTTGAAGCCCGGATCGGGCGCAAGCGTGAGTGCCACGAGCGGCGGGGGAGCGGTCTCGATGACGGCCATGGGCGGTTAGCTCCGGGGAACGGGCATCGGCTACAGCTTCGCCGGGCAGCGGAAGGCGCGCATCGCCCCCATGGTGAAGGGATTGCGCACGCTGCTGGCGTCAAGCTCGAAGGCGGCGGTGCCGGCGGCGCTGGTGAAGCTGATCTGGAACTTGTCCGGCTGGCCGCTGGGTACGACGTGCCCGGCATCGAGCAGGCGCAGCAGCGACCAAGGCCCGGCGTTGGAGACCACCATCGCCGGGCCGCCATTGGCCGGCGTCATGGTCAGCCGCACCTGGGTGGCGCCGTTGGCCCCCGGCCATTGCAGCGCGGTGGGTTCCGTCGGGCCGTGCGCGTAGGCGAGCCGCGTGCCGCCCACCTCGATGCTGACCTGCGACAGGCCGGGGTCGAGCGTGGTCGGCGTCAGCTGGAACTTCACCGAGACCTGCGGCCCGCCGGTCGGGAACAGCGCGTCGCGGATTTCGCTAGCGCGCTGGAACTGCACCAGCGACTCCTGCGACAGGCCGAGCTTGGCGTTGCCGCCGGCCTGCCATTTCCAGGGCAGCTGCGTGTTGTCCACGACGGGCTTGAGGTACTGGTCGAAGAACTGGTCCATCAGCCCGTTCGGGCCGAGCAGGCGGGTGAAGTCGTCGAGCGGCACGTCCTGGCTGCTGCCGGCGATGAACGGATAGCGGTTGAACGCCGCCTGACACAGCGGCAGCACTTTCGAGCGCCACGCATCGGCCAGTTGCTCGCCCGCCCCGCTTGCCGTGACCTGCGTGCTGCTGGCGGAGACGGTTTGCAGCATGGCGCCGACCGGCTTGGGCACGCTTTGCGCCAGATCCTGCAACTGCTGGGCTGCCCCCCCGCCGCCGCCGCCGCCGGCCCCGCCACCGGCGACCATGTTCAGCAGCGCGGCCCCCTGGTTGGGCGCGTTGGAGGCTTGGCTGAGGCCCTGATAGACCTGCTGGATCTTGCCGATCACCGCCTCAAGCTGCGCCGGCTTGTCCTTGCTGCCGGCAACGAACTCGTGCAGCCCCTTGAAATGCTCGTCCACCCGCTTCGCCGGGTCGATCGGCTTGCCGGAGGAATCGTTGCCGAACGAATCGCTGAGGATGTTGGCAACCTGCGATTCCTCGAAGCTCATGCCGGCGCGGGCGAGGTAGTTGGCGAAGCCGCCGAGCTTCTTGCCGACCTTCGCCCCCTTCGCCTCCGCCTGCCCCGCCGCTGTCTCCAGCGCCGCCGGGCGGCTGAGCTGGGTCTGCTGATCGACCGAGACCAGCAGGTCGCGCAGCGGTGAATCCGGGGCCGAGAGCAGGAACAGCTCGTCCAGCCCCTGCGGCAGCGTGGTGAACGGCTTTAGCGCCACGTTGGCGAGCAGCTCGTCCCAGCGGCGGGTGTAGTCGTCCAGATACAGCGCCAGCACGTCGCGGCGGAGCTGGTTCATCTCGGCCACGTTGCCGACCACGCCGCCCTTGGTCTGCCGGCCCAGCACCCAGGCATCCTCCGAGGCGTCCTTGGTCACTTGCGGCAGCAGCGGCAGAAACACGGTGTGGTAGCCGTTCCAGGTGAAGATGCCGGGCAGGCCGGAGTTGAACGGCTTGCCGTCGCGCAGATCGAACACCCGCCCGCCCGCCGGCCCCGCATTGTCCGCCAGCGTCCATTCCGGCAGCGACTGCACCACCGAACTGCGCAGCACGCGGTTGTAGATGTATTCGGCGAGCGGCTGGCGGGTGAGGATGCCGCGCACCTGCGCCACCAGCGGCCCGTCGAGCGGGATCGCGGTCAGCGGCGTTTCCAGCATCGCCACGACGTGCTCGCCGAACGCCTCGCGCGGCGCCGCGTTGTCCTCGCCGGGCACGATGTTGCCGGCGTCGGCCGCGATCCATTGCCCGATCAGCGTGCGGTCGAGCGGGCCCTGGCGGCCCAGCATCAGATAGACCTTCAGCGCCTCGTAGAGGAATTCCGGCTTGTCCAGATGCGCGCGCATCTGGCCTTCGAGCCGGGCCAGCAGGCGCGGCAGCAGCAGCCCGTTCAGCGCGCGGTCGTAGGCATCGACCGCGGCCGAGGTGATCTTGTAGCCCTGATACAGACCGAAGGTCTGTTCCATCGGGGTTTCCGCCTCGCGCTCGGCGTAGCCGCCGGGCATCGCGCGCAGGGTCGCCAGCGCCGGCAGCACCGCCGGCACATCGGCATCCTGCGGCCCGCGCTTGAGCAGGGCCGCGTACTGCGCCTCGAACTGCGTGCCCGCGGCGTGGGCGGCGGCGATGTTGGCGCTGTTGGCGAAGTAGCTGACCGTCCACAGCCCGAGCAGCCCGAGCAGCACCACGGCCGCCCCGGCATAGGCACCGATATAGGTGAAGCGCCGCCGCCGCTCGACCTTGGGGTCGCGGCTGACCAGACCCGCTTCGCCGAACACCACCTCGCGCACCAGCCGGCCGAGGAAATAGCTGCGCCCGGCGCCGCTGAAGGCGCTGACCGCCTGGCGCGGCAGGCTGAACTGCGCCGCCATGGCGCCGAGCAGCCGGTCGATCGGCGTGCCGTCCTGCGTGCCGCTGGTCAGATACACGCCGCGCAGCAGCGGGCGCGTCTCCAGCCGGCTGGGGCGGAAGATCTCGGTGAGGAACTCGCCCGCCACGTCGCGCAGCGAGGCGATCTGCTGCGGGAAGGCCCAGATCATGCGCCGGCGCGCCAGATCGGTTTCCTGGTTCACCCGCTCCAGCATGCGGTCGTTCAGGCGCGCCAGCAGCGCGTCGAATTCCGGCAGGAAGCCGGCGACGGCGCCGGCCTCGTCGCGGCCCTCGTCCATCGGCAGGGTGACGCCCCAGACCTGATCCCGGTCCTCCTTGCCCAGCGAGTCGAAGAACTCGACGAAGCCCGCGATCAGGTCGGCCTTGGTGAACAGCACATAGGCCGGCAGCCGCACGCCGAGCTCGTCGGAGAGTTCGCGGATGCGCTTGCGGATCGCGCTCGCATGCGCCGCCCGTTCGGACTCGCTGAGAGCGGCGATGTCGGACAGGCTGATGGCCACCAGCACGCCGTTCAGCGGCTGGCGCGGCCGGCTTTTCTTCAGCAGGCGCAGGAAGCCGATCCAGGCGCGGCTGTCCACGCCGCTGTTGCTGTCCTGCGTGGTGTAGCGCCCGGCGGTGTCGATCATCACCGCCTGATCGGTGAACCACCAGTCGCAGTTGCGCGTGCCGCCGACACCGGCCACCGCATGTCCGGCGCCACCCTCGGCGAGCGGGAATTTCAGGCCGCAATTCAGCAGCGCCGTGGTCTTGCCGGCGCCGGGCGGGCCGATGAACATGTACCACGGCAGCTGGTACAGATACCGCCGCGACCCGCCGAGCTTGGCCTTCTTCAGCGCCGCCATCGCGGCTTTCAGCCGGTCCCCCAGCAGCGCCAGCTCCTCGGCCGAGGCGGTGGCGTCCGGATCCTCGGCCTTGGCCACGCCCTCGGCCAGCGCCTTGTCGCGCCCGCGCATGCGCAGTTCGTGGATCAGGTTTTCCACCAGCCACGCGACCAGCAGCACGGCGAGGCCGATGAACCGGGCGAGGTCGGATTCGAACGGATGCAGCGCGCCGAAGCCGAGCAGCGGGCCGAAGAACCACAGGATCGCGCCCAGGATCACGACACCGACGAAGGTGCGCAGCCAGCGGCTTCGCAGAATACGATAGAAAAAGGTCATGGCAGGTTCGTCGTCTTGAGCAGCACCACGTCGGTGCGGCGGTTCTGCTGGCGCCCCTCGGCGGTGGCGTTGGTGGCAAGCGGGTCGCTGTCGCCCTTGCCGACCGCGCGCACCCGTTTGGGGTCGCCGATCCCCTCGGCCAGCACTTTCGCCACCGCATCCGCGCGCGCCTGGCTGAGCTGGTAGTTGGAGGGGAACTGCACCGTGTGGATCGGCTGATTGTCGGTATAGCCGTTCACCAGAACCTCGCCTTTTTCGGTCTTCAGCGCGCCGGCGATGCGGCCGAGCAGCGGCAGGTAATCCGGGCTCAGTGTCGCCGAGCCCGAGCCGAAGGTGCGGTTGAGCAGCCGTACCGTGATCGACTGCGGGTCCTCCAGCACCTGCACGAGGCCGGCCTTGACCTCGGGTTCGAGGAATTTGTGCAGGTCGAGCATCGCGGCTGTCGGCGCGGGCGCGGGCGGCGGCGGTGGCGGCGGGATCGGCGCCGCGGCCACGGCCACGCGCGGGATCGCCAGCGCCCCGCGTGGCGGCAGGCCGTTGAGTTCGGTGAAGGTGATGTCGGACGCCGCGGCGAGCGAGAAATCCAGCACCAGGTAGATCACGCAGGCGAGCCCCAGCGTGCCCAGGCCGATCAGCCACAGCGGCACGCGCTGGGCGAGCGGGCGATAGCCGGCGGCGATCCCGCGCCAGTGCGGCGACAGATCGCGCTCGAACTCCCCGCGCCGGGCGCGCAGGCCGCGATAGATACCCTCGCGCAGTTCCGTCAGCGCCGCCTCGCCGCGCTGCATCACCCGGTAGCGGCCCTTGAAGCCGAGCGAGGCGCACAGATACATCAGCTCGACCACCTCGCCGTTATGGCCGGGGTCTTTCTGCATCTGGTCGAGCAGATCGAAGAAGCGGTCGCCGCCGACGACTTCCTTGTGGAAGATGCCGGTCATGGTCTGCGCCGCCCAGGCGCTGTTGCTGCCCCAGGGCGTGCTGAGCACGACATCGTCGATGGTGGCGCACAGCGCGTAGCGGGCGACCCGCAGCGCGCGGCTTTCCAGGCCGGTTTGCAGCGCCTGCGTCTCGAACTGGCGGATCGCCTCGACCATGCCGCGCTTCAGCCGGTCCAGGTCCGGCGCGCGGCCGCCATCGGCGCCGATGCGCACGATGCCCGCCAGCACCGGGGCGGCGGCGGCCAGCAGCTTGCTGGTGCCGGTCGGCGCCAGCGCCACCGCCGCCGCCGGCGCCGAGGGCGGCGGCACGGGCGCGGCGGCCCGACCACCCGGGCGCGGACGGATGACGGTCGCGTCGTTGTCCGTCGGTTCGGCGAAGGGATCGTCACTCATGCACGCTTCTCCCCCTGCGTCGCGGCGGTGTCCGCGTCACGACCGGATCGCCCAGCACTCCATCTCAAGCCCCGGCACTTCGCCAGTGACATGAATCGCGATACCCCCCGACCGCGCCAGCGCCGCCCAGTAGGCGGAGCTGCGGTCGAGTTCGAAATATGTTGTGCCGGCGTAATATGGCAACTGCCGCGGCGCCACCGGCAGCGGGCGCACCGCGATGCCGGGCAGGGCCACGTTGATGAGCTCGCGGATCTGCTCGACCGGGCCGATCTTGCACAGCGTCGGGAAATTGCGCCGCAGCGATTCCGCCGGGATCTGCGCCTTGACCGCCAGCACCCAGGTGGCGTTGGCGACCAGCGTGCGGTCGCTGATCGGCCCCACGCGGATGCCGAACTTCCTTTCCTGCAACGGAATGGGCACCGCGTTCTGTTCCAGCACGGCGGACAGCGATTGCCGCAGCGCCGCGATGACGGGGCGGAACGTCGCCGTCAGGTCGTCGTGCTTGTATGGCGGAAACGGCTGCGGGCGCTTGCGGGTTTCGGTGAACGTCGCCAGCTCGCCGGCCAGCGCCACGGCCATCTGATAGAACGTCTCCGGGTGCAACTGGTTCACGGTGGACGCGAAGTGGGCGACCAGCGGCTCGTAGCGGTTGCACAGTTGCAGCATCATGTAGTCGCCCAGCTCGCCCGCTCCGCGCGTGCCGCCCTCGGAGATGCGGCCGGCCAGCGCCTCCGCGCGATGGTGCAGCAGGCCTTGCAGCGTGGCGACGAAGCCGGCCAGCACCGGGGCGGCCTCGGTCACCAGGATCGGCGGGATATAGGCCTCGTCGAGCATCACGCTCTTGTCCGGGCGGATCTCGGCGATGCGGGCGAGGCCGATGGCGGCGTGGCCGGCGCGGGCGGCCCCTTCCAGCGCATAGCGCAGCCGCAGCCGCCCGACCTGCACCACGGCACTGCCCTGGTAGCCGGCATTGGTGTCGGCGGCTTCGTGCTCGGCGACCACGTAGCGCGCCACCGTCTCCACCTGCTCGGGCGGCGCCGTCTCCACGCCCCCGGGCTGGCGGGCGGGCAGGATCAGATAGACGGTGCTGTTGCGCGCGGTCTCCGGCAGGTCGATCGGGCGCGGCGGATCGACATCGCCCGGCGCCGTGAACGGCGTGCCGTCCGGCAGGATGCCGGCGGCCACGCGCACGGCGAATTTTCCAAGCGTCAACTGGTCGGCATCGAGTTCCAGCCGCGTCAGCCCCCAGCTGAACGGCCGCAGGCCGGCGGTGCTCGCGCGCACCAGCCGCTCCATATAGCGTTCCTGCTGTTGCAGGTGCTGCGGCTGAAGGAACAGCCCCTCCGACCAGACGACCTTGTTCTCCCAGCTCATCGTCAGGGTGCCGGCGCGAGCGCGAGACCGGCCTTGCCGGCGGTAACGGTGAGTGTCGTCGTCTGGTGCGGCGCCACCGCCGTGGTCAGGCGCCAGACCACGGCCTGATAGTCGCGATAGGCGGCGAACACGCCGATGGCCTTGACCGTGTCGATCGGGGTCAGGGTGATCGCCTTGCTGGTGCCCGGCGCGATGATCATGTCGTCGCGCTTGACCAGGTCAGGCCCCAGCGTCGCCTGATCCTGGCTGAACAACTGGAAGAACTCGGCCCCGGTGAAGGCGCTGGTGGACGCAAGCTGGTACACCCGCAGCGCCACCGGCGCGCCCTGCCCGGCCGTCGTCTGGTTGGCGTCCGCCGAGGCCGCCAGCGTCAGCGCCACCACGGTCGGGGGCACCGGCGGCGGTGGCGCGGCACATCCGGCCAGTGAAGCCGTCAGCACGAGCGCGCCCAGGGCGATGCTCGTTGCGCGCATCCGCCGATCCATGTTCGACCTCCGCCGTGTTACGCGCGGCAATCTGGCCCGGAACGCCAGGCCGGTAAAAGACTTTGTTGTGGCCCCGGTCAGAGCTTGCGCATTTGCGCGTCGTAGGCGCGGGCGAATTCGCGGCCGAACACGGATTGGAAGTCGTCCTCCGCCTCGCGCTGGATCTCGCCGTAGGTGGCGCAGAACAGCTCCCAGGTGCGCGCCTTGCGCGCCGAGGGCATGATGGTGTCGAGCAGGCCGCCCTTGCTCAGCCGCTGCTCCAGCGCCGCCGGCTCGAAGCGCTTCAGCAGCGCCATCAGCGCCGTCTGCACCCCGGCCATCACCGCCATCTCGTGCGAGCTGATATCGGCGAACGCCTCGCGGGCGGCCGCGATCGGCGTCTGGTAGCCGGGGCGGCCGGGGACGAGCAGGGCCGCCACCGCGTCGTCCGGGGTGACAGAGAATTTCAGCGCGTTGTTGTCGCGCGCGCGCAGCATGGTCTGTTCCACGCGCAGCTCGTTCTTGATCGCCGCGCGCGAGATCAGCACCTGCCGCACGCCCTCGACCATGGCGCGGAACACCTCGCCCGCGGCGCGCATGGCCGCGTCCGGATCGGGCCCTGTGGCAAGGCCCGCAACCCCCGCCCCTTCCAGGAACGCCGCCAGCAGCCGCGCGGCATCCGCCCCCGATGGCGCCGGCGGCGGGGCCACGGGCTGCACCGCGACGGGCGGCGGGGCAATCGGCTGGGCGACCGGGGGGGCGACCGGCGCCGGCTCGGGCGGCGGAACAACTTGCGCCGGCGGGCCGGGGGGAAGATCGCCCAGCAGCTCGTCGAAATCGAAATCCTCCGGGCTCGGCGGCACGATCGCGCGCGGCGGCGTGAACGCATGCACCGGCGCGTCCGCGTGGTCGGCGTGCGAGGGGCCCTGCCAATCCTGCTTCGGCGCCGGCGCCAGCAGATCGTCGTCGAAGCCGAGGCCCCCGCCCCCGGCCGCCTCGGGCGGCGCGAACGGATCGTCGGTGCGCCACGCCTGCGGCGCGGGGGCCGCGATCGGATGCTGGAAGCCGGATTGCGCGGCGCCGAACGCCCCGTCCAGCGGGTCGTCGAGCACGTCGAGCGGATCGAGCCGGGCGCCGAACTCGGCCGGCGGCGGGGCCGCCTTCGCCACCGGCGGGCCGCTCTCCTCGACGCTGAACACGTAGTCGCCGAGCCGGAACTCGTCGCCATCGGTCAGGATCACCTGGCCGTCGCGCGGCACCCGCGTCGCCGAGCCGTTGACGAACACGCCATTGGTGCTGACATCGGTCAGCACGTAGCGCCCGCCCTCCAGCGTGATAAAGCAGTGCGTCTTGGACAGCAGCCGGTCCGGGTCCGGCAGCACCCAGCCGTTGTCGGGGGAGCGGCCGATGGCTAGATTCCCCTCGGTCAGCGTGCGGCGCTCAGGGCCCGCCGCGCCGCGCGCGCCGGCCAGCGTCAGGGTCAGCGGCATGGCAGGCTCCCCATGCGACGGGGCCGGTTGTCGTCCACTCTCGCGGAGGCTTGCATGGCGGATATCACATTGGCCGAGTTCAACGGTCGGGTCTTCCTGGTGGGCGGCGAAGCCTATCTGAACGATCTGCTCGCCAATACGCTGGCCCGGGAAGTTAGCATCGAACTGGTGCAGTGCGAACGCCAGTCCGCGGTTCACGAACTCTGGGTACAGCATTGCGGCCAGCCGGAGAGCGACGGGCTGCCCTGGGTGATCCACCCCGCCATCGCCAACCGCATCCGCCGCCGCTCGCCGGACTACGCGGTGTTCTTCGCGCAGTGGTCGGCGATGCTGGACACCGATGCGCTCGCGGTGATCAACGCGGCGGCGTCCTGGGCCGAAGCCAATCCCGCCGCCCCGGTGCTGATCGCGGAATACCTCGACGCCGGCGCCGCCCCGGCCATCGCCGCCCTGTCCGGCCTGCGCGCGCAACTGATCGAGGACCGGCTGGCCGAGGCCGGCGTGGAGCGCGCCCGCATCACCCGCACCCGCCGCGACATCGCCGACGTGCCCGGCATGACCGAGGAAAGCCAGCGCGTCGATATCGTCATCCGCGCGGGGTGACGGGCAAGGCGCGCACCCCGGCTATTTCAGCGAGGCCAGCAGCGCATCCAGATCCGGCTCGGTGGCGTCCTCGTCGCCCGCCGCCGAGGGCGCGTTGAGGCTGGCGAGCAGCGCATCGAGATCGTCCTCGGCCGGGGCTTCCGGGGCCGGGGCTTCCGCGGCCGGTTGTTCCGCCTCGGCTTCCGCCGCCGGTTCGGCGGCCGGCGCCGCGGGGGCGAGGCTGGCGAGCAGCGCGTCCAGATCGTCCGTCGCCTCGGCGGCTTGGACTGGCTCCGGCGCCGCCTCGGCCTGGGGAGACGGCGCGGGGGCCAGAGCCGGCGTCGGCGTCGGGGCGGCGGCCGGCGCGGGGGCGGCCCCCA